>DATFJD010000093.1:0-5540 GCA_035269475.1 Halalkalibaculum sp. | reverse complement strand
CCAAATTCCGAGCGGGGAGTTTATCGTTCTGCTGACGGGGGTGCCAACTGGGAACAGGTGTTATCGGTAAGTGACAGCACCGGAGCGGTAGATATTGAAATGGATCCGACCAACTCCAGAATTTTATATGCCGGTTTTTGGAGAGCCGAGCGCAAACCGTGGACCCTGATCGACGGCAGTACCGAAGGCGGAGTTTTTAAATCTGTTGATGGAGGTGATTCCTGGGAAAGGGTACGCGGCGGGCTGCCGGATGAGGGAATACTGGGTAAAGTGGATATTGCTGTTTCACCGGCGAACCCCGATCGCATCTGGGTAATGCAGCAGGCAAAAGCGGAGGAGAAGGGCGGTCTTTATCGTTCTGATGACGGCGGCAAAAGCTGGAAGCGGGTTAACGGAGAGCACAAGCTGCGTCAGCGACAGTATTATTATACGCATCTCTTTGCTGATCCCGTTGACGAGCACACTGTTTATGTGCTTAATACCGGATTTTATAAATCTACCGACGGCGGTGAAAAATTTGAACGCATTCCCGTTCCTCACGGCGATGTTCATAGCCTGTGGCTGAATCCCGATAATCCGGATATCATGGTAAACAGCAACGACGGCGGTGCAAATGTGAGCCTGAATGGGGGAAGGACCTGGACTACACAGAAAAATCAGCCAACCGCTGAGTTCTACAGGGTTGAAGTAGATAACCGTTTTCCCTATCGCGTATATGGTGCTCAGCAGGATAATTCCACAATTTCGGTTCCAAGCAAGCCGCAGGGTGATATAAGTCCCGAGCAGTATTGGTATTCCGTTGGCGGTGGTGAAAGCGGGCATATTGCCGTGCATCCTGAAAATCCGGACATCGTATATGCCGGCACCTACAGCGGTGAGATCACCCGTTTTGATCGGGCTACCGGACAAACGCTTCAGATGACCGCATACCCGCACTACACCGAAGGGACTAAAATGACGGATCTTAAATACAGGTTCCAGTGGAATTACCCGATTGAGATTTCCCGGCATAATCCTGATGTGATCTATATTACTTCACAGTATGTACACCGATCAACCGACGGCGGGTTTAACTGGGAGATTATCAGTCCTGATTTAACTACTAACGATCCCAAATACCTGGACTTGATTCCGGGAGGGCCCGTTCAGCATGACGCGACCGGAGTTGAAGTTTACTGCAGTATTTTTGCATTCGCAGAATCACCGAATAATCAGGGTGAATTGTGGGCAGGCAGTGATGACGGCTTGATACATCTTAGCCGCGACGGCGGTGAAACATGGCAGGATATTACCCCCGGAAATATGCCTGAAGCCGGCACGGTTAACGCACTTGAACTTTCTACCCATAATGCCGGCACAGCTTATGCCGCAGTTTACCGCTATCGCCGTGCAGATTTCAGGCCCTATATTTTTAAGACCGATAACTACGGAAAAAGCTGGGAATTACTGACTGACGGGCAAAACGGAATTCCTGAAAACCACTTTGTACGTGTGGTAAGAGAAGATCCTGACCGGGAGGGCTTGCTTTATGCCGGCACCGAGTTCGGTATGTATATATCAATGGATGACGGTGAGCACTGGCAGTCTTTTCAGCAAAACTTGCCGGTTAGCCCTATTACTGATTTAGCCGTACATGAAAAAGACCTGGTGGTTAGCACCCAGGGCCGCTCGTTCTGGATTTTAGATGATTTGAGTCCTTTGCACGAATTGGAAAGCGAAGCCCAAGGCAACGAACACCGGCTGTTTAAACCGAGGGATGCTTACAGAACCCAGCTTCAGGGTTCAAGCGGTAGCCCGGGCCCGGACCGCTATCCTACCGGCGCGCTGATATACTTTTCGCTGGCGGATTATGATGAGTCAGAAACGATAAGTTTAGAAATACTGGATGAATCGGATCAGCCGGTAAAAACTTATTCTACTGAAACGGAAGATGCTGAAAACGTTGAAGAACTGAAGGTTAAGGACGGTTTAAATCGTTTTGAATGGGACCTCACTTATCCCGGACCCTTTACGGTGCCTGATTTGGTTACTATGGTAATGCGTAACCCAACACGGGGACCTGAAGCAGTGCCGGGAACCTATAAGGTTAGATTGAAGGTAGGGGACTGGTCCGAAATCCATGATTTTGAACTTCATTCAGATCCTCGCTGGGACGCAACGAATGAAGATTTGGAGCAGACCTTTAAACTGGCAACAGATATTGCCGGTAAAATAAGTTCCTTTCAGCGTGCTATTGAGCAGCTTCGTTCCGTCCAAAAACAGGTACAAGCTATAGCTGAGGATGTTGAAAAGGAGGAATATGCCGGAAAGATACAAGAACAGGCCAAAGGCTTGATTGTCGCTTTAAAATCGCTTGAAGAAGAGTTTATCAATAACGATATCAAAAGCGGACAGGATCCTATTGGGATGGAACGACGTTTGAGTAATCGCATGGGACGATTATATCAGGTGGTGAGAGGCCATGACGCCCGGCCTACCGGCGGGATGCTTGAACGGCATGCCGACCTTGGAAAAGTGTACGAAAATCTGATGGATCGCTACAGGATACTCGTCAGTGAAGATGTCAGAGCTTTTAATGAGTTGCTCGATGAACACGGTGTATCCCATGTTAGAACTTCAAAGGAAGAGTAAGTAGTAAGAAAGTAAAATGTGAAGTGACTATAAATTCTGATAAAAGCTAAAAATGAGTGACTTCCAACACATAATGGTAATGGGTGCCGGGGCTGTGGGAGGATATTTTGGCGGCTGTATTGCCGAAAGAACCGGCACGAAGGTTACGCTTATTGCGCGTGGAGCTCATTTGGAGGCTTTGAAGGAAAACGGATTGATAATCAGGAACGGAGAAGAAGAGCGTAGAATCAAAGTCCGAGCCTATGAAGATCCGCAACGGGTAGAGAAACCGGAACTGATTCTTTTCACGGTGAAAAGTTATGACACCGAAGTAGCGATAAAACAGATTGAACCGGCGGTTACGGGAGCGACACAGATTCTTACCCTTCAAAACGGTATTGAGAACTATCCTAAATTGGTTGATGCTTTTGGACCGGAACGGGTTATTCAAGGCTTCTGTAAAATTGGAGCCGGAGTTGCAGAACCCGGAGTTGTAGAGCATAACGCTTTTGGCAGCGTTACTGTTGGTGAACAAGATGGAGCGGTAACCGGACGAATCAAAAAAGTTGAGGCATTGTTTAATGAGGCAAGCGTTCCGGTACGCATTTCAACAGAGATTACACGCGAGGTTTGGCTGAAATTCAGCTGGAATTGCATACTTAAGATGGTAACGGCAGCCGCTGATATTACAGTAGAAAAAATTTTCACAGACAAGGAGGGCGAACGGCTATGCTACCACCTTTTTGATGAAGTACAGTCCATCGCCGGAAAGGAGGGGGTTGAACTTAAGCACGAGGACGGCAAGCAAATTATCGAATCCTCAAAGAAGCTGACCGGTTTTGAAACCTCCACCTACCAGGACCGGCAGAAAGGGAAAAAGATGGAGTATGAAGCTTTTACCGGTGCTATCGTTCGATTGGCTGATAAGCACGGACTGAATGTTCCGTATAATGAAACCCTTTATGCCCTGTTGAAGCTGATTGACAGGGATGGATGAGGGTGGAAAGGAGACCGTAGGAACGTGAGAACGGAGTAAAGGAATCCGGAAAATCTAATTAAATGCCTCAAACTTTAAATTTTTTGCAATACATAATAAAAATGACTTAGCTTTTACCTGCAACCTGGTCTCCTCCGCTCAAAAACGAGCTTTGGAGACTTAACAACTAGCCTGTTCACCGAAGTTTTAACGTAGGTGAATAACCTGCAACCTGAATATTATGCTTATCGGACTTATTTCTGACACGCACGATCATGTACCGCATATTGAGAGAGCTGTAAAGCTATTTAAAGAACGGGATGTGGATCTGGTAATTCATTCCGGTGACTTCTGCAGCCCTTTCACCATACCTCTGTTTGAGGGCTTGCCCATGAAAGCGATTTTTGGTAACAATGATGGCGATAAGTATTTGCTGATGAACAAATGTGAAGAAATCGGTGCCGATCTGGAGGGGGAGTTTTTCGAGCTGGAAGCTGGTGACCGACTCATTGCGGTATATCACGGAACCTATGAAGGCATTACCAAAGCACTGCAAAAGTGCGGAAAATATGACGCAGTGATCAGCGGACATACCCACGAAATGGTTAAAGAAAAAATCGGGAACACCCTGGCTATTAATCCCGGTACGGCCCACGGATTTGACGGGAAAGCAACCTTAGCATTCCTGGATACCGCTGATATGGATGTGGAGTTTGTCGAGTTATAAAATTCTATCCTAAGTTTTCTAAAGCAACTCAAAACTAAGTTTAGTAAAGCTCTGGAAGTAGAGGCTGGAAGTTCTTATAAGTAAAGCTTTACTAAACTTTTGTCAGGAGCTCACTAAACTCAGAAAGTTGTTGACTCTACAAATTCTTACAAACTGCTTCGGTATACGTACTTGTATTACCGGTTCCGCCGATATCGGGGGTGCAGGCCGATTTGTCAGCCAGAGTTTTATAGATCGCATTCCTGATGTTTTTTGCGATACGGTTTTCTCCAATATGTTCAAGCATCATTAAGGCAGAAAGCAAGAAGGCTGTCGGATTTGCCTTATTCTGTCCGGCAATATCGGGTGCGGAGCCGTGTACCGCTTCAAACATGGCAGCATCATCGCCTATATTTGCAGCGCCGGTAAGTCCCAATCCCCCAATCAGCCCGGAAGCCAGGTCGGAGAGGATATCCCCGAAAAGGTTAGTCGTGACAATCACATCAAACTGTTCGGGCCTCATCACCATCTGCATGGCCATGTTATCTACAATCAGATCTTCAAAATGAATATCCTGAAACTCTTTGGCTACATCATGGCCCACCTCGAGAAACAGCCCGCAGGTGTATTTTAGAATATTGGCCTTATGCACCAGCGTAATTTTACGGCGGTTATTTTTTCTGGCATATTCAAATGCCGCGCGAATAATCTTTTCACTGGCTTTTCGGGTTACTACAGCAATGCTTTCCGCATGGCTGTTTTCTTCAACCCACTGCTCTTTGCCAATATAAAGCCCCTCGGTATTTTCACGAAACATGACGAGGTCAACTTTGTCGAATCGTGACTCAATATGCGGCAGCGTCTTTGCAGGACGTATATTACTGTACAGTTTTAGCTCTTTGCGAAGCGCAACATTGACCGAACGGAAGCCGGATCCCACCGGAGTGGTTAACGGGCCTTTCAACGCCAGTTTATACTTTTTTAAAGCCTCAAGGGTCTCGTCGGGCAGGGGATTTCCAATCTCGTCATAAGCTTCAAGTCCGGCTATATGTTCAAGCCAGTTTATTTCAGCGCCTGCTTCTTTTAAAATAGTGGTTACCGATTCGGTTATTTCGGGCCCGATGCCATCTCCGGGAATGAGTACAATATCGTGCATGAATGTTTTGGGATCTGAAAATTTGAATTTCTGGAATTATAGAGGCCGAAAATACAAATTATTGCACCCATTATCATTACAATTAATGAATT
>DATFJD010000092.1:0-7508 GCA_035269475.1 Halalkalibaculum sp. | reverse complement strand
GAGTAAACGGAATTACTGGCTGATGAAATCGGAACCCGATGCATTTAGTATTGATGATCTCAAGCAGGTGGGAACAGAGCCTTGGGATGGGATACGTAATTACGAAGCCCGCAATTTCATGAAAGATGATATGGAAGTCGGGGATGGCGTGCTGTTTTATCATAGTAATGTGCGCCCGCCGGTGATTGTCGGAACCATGGAGGTAGCCAGTGAGCCCTATCCCGACCCAACCCAGTTTGATCCGGATTCAAAGTATTTTGACGAGAAGAGCAGCGAGGAAGATCCGACATGGGAATTGGTTGATGTAAAATTTGTCCAGAAATTTGATGAGCCGGTTACGCGGGATAGCATTAAGGAAGAGCCTGCCCTGGAAGATATGACGCTTTTGAAACGTTTTCGGCTTTCGATAACCCCGGTAACGGAGGAAGAGTGGCTTAAGATACATGAAATGGCCGGCGCCGATCCAAAATAAGGTGGCTTAAACCACCGGATCCATAATATCTATTTAGCGCTTCGCATCCGTTTTCTAACATCATTTTAAGAATACCATCATAGAAGTACAGGAATGAATAAAAAGTTTAAGGAAGTATATCTCAGAACAAAGGGAATCTTGCCTGTTCAGAAACTGCGAATACTGGCTGATGCCGGGATAATCACGGGGCAGGAAGGTTTTGCTCTTGAGGATGATCAGTTTCAGCCAAATTCAATTGATTTGCGACTGGGCAAAAAGGCCTACCGGGTACGCAGCAGCTTCTTGCCGGAGGATGAGTCGGTAAATCAAAAGCTGAATAAGCTGAAGCAGTATGAGTTTTCTATTGAAGATGGGGCGGTGCTTGAAACAAATTGCGTCTATATCATACCGCTGCTGGAGGAGCTCAACCTGCCTTCTCATATATCTCCCCAGAAAGCGCTCTTCAACGGGGAGGGCGATACTGACGACATCCGCATTATTTCCGAAGAACACCTCACGGCTAAAGCCAATCCCAAAAGCACTACGGGGCGGCTGGATATCTTTACCAGGGTAATCACAGATTATTCCCATCGATTTGAGGAGATACGTTCGGGCTATCGGGGCAAGCTCTTTCTGGAGGTCGTCCCTAAATCATTTCCCATAAAGGTAAGAACGGGGCAGCGCCTTAACCAGTTGCGTATCCGGCACGGTCACACAGTACTGTCTGACCAGGATATCCTGAGAATGCACGGTTCGGATCCCTTGCTCTTTACAGGGGATGGAGAAATACTCAAGTTGGACAACCTTAAGGTTAATAACGGTCTGTTTCTAAGTGTAAACCTTCACGCAGAAGAAGGGACCATTGTTGGTTATAAAGCCAAGAAACACCGGGATTTGATAGACCTGGATAATATCAATCACTATGAAGTCAGTGACTTCTGGGAGCCTATCCATTCCAAACCCGATGATCATCTGATACTGGAGCCGGAGGCCTTTTATATATTTGCTTCTAAGGAGCGCTGCCGCATCCCCGAACACCTGGCAGCAGAGATGATTGCCTATGACACCGGATCGGGTGAGCTCCGGACGCATTATGCCGGCTTCTTTGACAGCGGTTTTGGAGGAAGGGTAGAAGATCGAGGGGCCAGGGCCGTTTTGGAGGTCCGGTCTCATGACGTCCCTTTCCTTATCGAAGACGGCCAAACCTTCTGCAGCATGCAGTTTGAACCAAACACCGAGGTACCGGAATTTGTTTACGGATCTGACATAAAAAGCAATTACCAAGGCCAGGGATTGAAGCTTGGTAAACACTTTAAGCAGGACTAGTGCCAATGCCCTATAACAACGTCACAAAATGTATCTGCCACAGCCGTACGTTCAAGGAGGTTAAGGAGTACGCCAGGGAAAATGATATAAGCACCGTTGAGGAACTCCAGAACCAAAAATACTGCAGCTGCGGGTGCGGTTTATGCAGTCCGTATGTTGAAATGGTACTCGAAACCGGGGAAACCGAATTTACTCCGGGGGCTTATTATAGGTCGTGAGTCTTGAGTAGTGAGATGTTGTCAATCCCTGAATTAGCTTGGCTGTGAATGTTGCTAAGCTGTTCGGTAATCTGGTCGGTGTGTTTTTACAACCACCCGCCTGCGTGTCCTCATCGCAACCACCTACCTTACAACTCCAAGGCCGGGGCGATTGTCTTCTATTTCAAAGTACTTGCTGCCAACTAAAGATATCCACCTGCCCTTATTGCAATACCATCGGTAATGAATCTTCCGGGGTTTGGGGGTATTGTGGAAAAGCCGGGCATAAAAGCGCTGGGCGTGGATGAGCGAAGTATAAGGTATACCTTGAGTCAGAACAATATCTCAATACCCCCAATGGCTTTTCCCAAAGGGATGCTATTGGCATTGGTTCGTTTTTGGCCATCCAAAAATGAACATCACAATGCGCGATGTATCAGCAACTTTCTGGATTTATACTTCTTCATTGAGCAGTTGAGCTGATATGTTTAGAAAATACTACGAAATCTTTGTAGGCATTCTCCACCTAAAACTCGTTGACACTGCTTGTCAATATTCCTATTGTAATTTTTATTCAAACTAATAACCAATAATTACGATTAAGCTATCTCAGGTAAGGACTTTATGTATCTTGAATGGATGAAATGGGAAAAGGCATGAATATTTTTTACGCACCGCCTTCCCAGGTTTTTGGCAGTCACGTTGAGCTTACCGGACAGGAAGCCAAACATGCTTCAAAAGTACTTCGACACAGGGAAGGAGATCCAATAACGATAGTCGACGGAGAAGGGAGCCGGTACGGGTGCAAGATTGTCCAAATAACCGGTTCTAGTGTTAAGGCCGAAGTGATAGACTCGAAAAAGATTGCTGCACCTGTGCCGGAGTTAGTCTTGGCTATGGGCATTATCAAAAAACGCGACCGGCTGGAGTTTTCGATAGAGAAGTCCGTGGAGCTGGGTGCTTCGGAAATAGTACTTTTTCGCAGCCGTCATACTGTAAAAGAGAACGTCAGGATGGACCGGCTGGAGATGACGGCCTTATCGGCTATGAAACAGAGCCTGAGGGCCTATCTGCCTGAGATCAGTATCTGTGACTCCCTGCAAGACGTATTGGATAGCTACTGCAGTTATCAAGCGCTGATTGCCCATGAAAAAGTAGAAACTGATGCAGGGATAGGCTCCGGTTTAAAATCAAAAGATAAGCTTCTGCTGTTGGTCGGGCCGGAAGGAGGCTTTTCAGACAAAGAAATTGAAATGGCTACGGAAAGGGAAGGACAGATTGTTTCATTGGGAAAGCACCGCCTGAGGGCAGAAACGGCAGCTATAGCATTTCTTAGCCAGTTCATTTAGATCCTGATTTTAGTGGTGCTCGTCATTAAAATTGCTGCGTTACCTTCCTTAGAGCAGAGGGGGTAGGAAAAGTAACCGGAATAATTTTACTGAGTCCTATTTAAATTTACAAATTCGTGAAACGGGAGCAGAGCTCCCTCAAAACTAGGAAAAACATGAAGCAGGAGCAGAAGAACTCCCTTAAAACACTCCCTCAAAACTAGGTGGGTGAATGACCAGGCTGTGAAAAAAATTATTGTAATAAGCGTCCACGCTTGTTACCCTCTAGTTTCAAGCGTGGACGCTTAAAAGTGCTTAGATTTTTCAGTTTGTTACCGTTCTCCTTTATTCCGGTCTCCTTTCTTCCTTTCTTCCCTTATTCCCCTTCCATTACGGGTTTCTGATGATTTGCAGCATACTCTTCAAGAGCCTGCACCTCATCCCAGAAAGAGCCAACTTTTTCAAGAACATTATCAAAGATATCCTGGAAAACAGGGTAGAACTGTTTTTGGCCCCAGACCTGCCGGGCCAGAGAAGCTTTGGCATAGCCGAGCGGCATCCATTCAATTTCTTCATAGTGCCCCTTCGGTACAAATAGCGTGTCGGAGCGGAACGTCGGTTCAGAAAGAGTATCCGCCACTACCATGTTATGGTCCTTGAACATAGAGTAGATTTCATTTCTGTCTTTTTCTGCCCATTCGAAATCCGTGCGAAACCCTTCAAAGTTATTTTCCCATTTACGGCGAAAAGCGTCACCGTTATTATCCAGGTAGTTCCGAACAAAGTTAAATCCTATCTGTTCACGCATCATAAAATTGACGACCAGTGCCGAATGGGAAGTATCCGGCTGAACTATCTTGTCAGGAACTACCCCGCCGCCTCCATAGACGGTACGGCCGGCATCGGTATAAAACTTAAGCGAATCGGGTACATGGTCTATGAATTCTTTGATATCCCCGTTTGGATCATTGTCACGCTCATAAATCTCGTAAGCATACGACTCGCTGCCTTCTTTAGAGTAAGGTTTCTGTATCAGCCGGCCGGATGGAGTATAATATTTTGAAATGGTTACCCTGATCTTGCTGGAATCCACCAGCCCGTATTGCTGCTGCACCAGCCCCTTGCCGAAAGAACGTCGTCCGACAATCAAGCCCCTGTCGTGGTCTTGTACGGCACCGCTGACAATCTCACTGGCTGATGCCGAACCTTCATCAATAAGTACAATGACCGGTTCTTCTTTAAACTCACCGTCCCTTCGGGAATAATAGGAATTCGTAAAACGGGTATGGCGGCTCTTGGTTGAAACAAGCTCAGTTCCCCTAGGGAAAAACTCTTCGGCTATGGCTACGGCTTGTGCAAGGTAACCGCCGGGATTGCTTCTCAGGTCAAGTACAATGCGTTCCATGCCTTTATCTTTCATTTCCTGCATGGCTTCCATAAACTCTTCGTGAGTGGTGGCGGCAAAACGGTTGATCTTTACATACCCGGTTTTCTCATCCAGCATGTAGGAGGTATCCACTGTATAAATCGGAATGACATCCCTGGTAATGGTAAAGTCAATGGGATCTTGTACCTTGGGCCGCTTGATAGTCACATCAACCTTACTTCCTTTAGGTCCCAGGAGGGCATCCTGCACGTCTTCATTTTCAAAGCCAATAGCGCTGCTGTCATTAATGGCAATGATGCGATCTCCCGAACGTATGCCCAGCTGGTCACTGGGTCCGCCTGAAATCGGGGTTATTACCGTAATGGTATCCTGTATTATGTTAAACTGAATACCAATACCCTGGAATTTACCTTCAAAATTTCGTTCTATATCTTCACTTTGTTCGGGTTCAATATAAACCGAGTGGGGGTCCAATGACTTGAACATGCCTCTCAATGCATCTTCCGTACGCTCATACATATTCTCGTCGGGATAGTTGTTGGCAATATAGAGGTAGGCATCTTCAAACTTCTTGACCGATTCAGATAGGCCGTCGACGCTAACATTCCGGAAGGTGGTATCCGCCGGGGTTCCTTCAAGCTTCGCCGTGCTGTCGCTTAAATTCTTTACCAGTCCTTTGACGCTGCTCTTATAAAGTTCACTGATGTCAACCTTGTCAACGTAATTATCAAGGATGCGCCGCTGGGTTTGGATGTATTTTTGGATGTTCTCACGGTCACTGCCCTGTGTCTTGACAATGGTATCCACTCCTGCGAACCAGAATATGGACAGTACTATAAGTATAGCTGCATTAGGGGCTAAAAACTTTTTAAAGCTCATAAAATAGTTGATGTTGGTTCAGTGTCTGATATTCAATAACGCATGGATCGCCAGATTAATTATTCACCTGTAGAAATCAATGCCCTTGATTAATAATAAGCTCTTTTACCCGGACTTTAGCAACTTCAAGTTGAAAAGCCTAGAGGATATAGTGGCTTAAATCTTTATCCTTAACAAGATCATCCAGCTGTTTGTTCACGTATTCTTTATCTATTGTGATGTCTCCTGAAGAGATATCGTCCGGGACGGCAAATAGCAGTTCGTCCAGAAGGGAAGACAGAATAGTGTGCAAACGGCGAGCCCCGATATTTTCAACGCGCTCGTTAACCTGAGCTGCAATAGAAGCTATTTCGCGTATTGCTTCATCGGTAAATTCGATTTTGACACCCTCGGACTCGAGCATTGCCTGGTACTGCTTGGTAAGTGCATTTTTGGGCTGTGTGAGGATATCGAAGAAGTCGTCTTCGGTAAGGGAATTCAGTTCAACCCGAATGGGGAAACGTCCTTGCAGTTCGGGGATCAGGTCGGATGGCTTGGATACATGAAAGGCACCCGAACCGATGAATAAAATATGATCGGTCTTAACCATGCCGTGCTTGGTGGATACATTGCTTCCTTCCACAATCGGCAGCAGGTCACGCTGTACACCCTGCCGGCTTACGTCCGGGCCTCCGCCTTTGCCGTCGCCTGAAGAGGTGGCTACCTTGTCGAGTTCGTCAATAAATACAATTCCCTGTGTCTGTACGCGTTCCAAGGCTTCCTGAACGGCGGCGTCGTGGTCAACCAGTTTTTCAGCCTCTTCATCCAGCAAAATCTTTCGGGCTTCTTCAATAGTCACATTTCTTTTCGACTTTTTATCGCCGGAAAGATTACCCAGCATATCCTGCAGGTTGATGCCCATCTCGTCCATACCGCCTTGCGGGCCAAAGATCTGCATCATGGGAGCTTTACTTGACTTTTGTACCTCGATCTCAATCTTGCGGTCATCAAGTTCTCCATCCCTAAGCTTCTGACGGAACTTCTCCCTGGTACGCTGGTTCAATTCCTGATCGCTGGCGCTATCCGGATTAAAATCCTTTTCCCCGTCGGGTTTAAAACCGGTTGAGGAGTCACCCGATTTCTTGACCGGAGGAATCAAAATATCCAGGATACGCTCTTCAACTATTTCCTTTGCTTTCTCCTGAACCCGCTCCTGCATTTCGCTTTTAACCATGTTGACCGCTATATCGGCCAGGTCACGGATCATGGATTCCACGTCTCTGCCTACATAGCCGACTTCCGTGAATTTGGAAGCTTCAATTTTTAGAAAAGGTGCTTCAGCCAATTTTGCCAGGCGACGGGCAATTTCCGTTTTACCTACACCGGTGGGTCCGATGAGGAGTATGTTATTTGGTAGAATTTCATCTCGGATCTCTTCATCGGAATTCATTCTGCGCCAGCGGTTACGCAGGGCAATAGCAACAGATCGCTTGGCTTCATCCTGACCTACAATATACTTCTGCAGTTCAGCTACTACCTGCTGAGGGGTTAAATTTTTCGGTTTCACAAGTTGGTGTTGCATGGTACTACTCTTCAATTTCAATAATACTCAAATTATGATTGGTGTAAATGCAAATATCTGCGGCTATGTTCAGGGACTTTTCAATGATCTCCCGTGCTGATAATTCGGGGGCATTCTCCTTCAGGGCTCTTGCCGCAGCAAGGGCGTAGGATCCGCCGCTGCCTATTGCCAGGATACGGTCATCGGGTTCTATAACATCGCCGTTACCGGAAATCAAAAGCGCCTGTTCCTTACTCATTACGATAAGCAGGGCCTCAAGTTTTCGAAGAAACTTGTCATTTCTCCATTCTTTGGCCATCTCAACGGCAGCACGCTGCAGGTTTCCGTTATATTGCTTTAGTTTCTCCTCATACTTTTCAAACAGGGTGAAGGCATCGGC
>DATFJD010000091.1:0-2553 GCA_035269475.1 Halalkalibaculum sp. | reverse complement strand
ATTTTCCATGGGCCAGGATGAAAGTATCTCAATTGAGCGCAGCAGGCTCAAGGAGTTTACGGAGAAGAACTTTTTCGGAAACCGTGTAAGGGAGACACGCGCCTGGGAATTAACCGTCAGGAATAATAAGAATAGATCCATCAGTCTTACACTGGTTGACCAGATCCCCGTTTCTACAAATGAGGATATTGAAGTTGACCTCCAGGAACGCAACGGGGCATCTTTAAACGAGGATACCGGTGAGCTGACCTGGAACTTGTCAATAGGTGCCGGGGAGTCGGTTACACGCCAGTTTCGCTACGAGGTCGAGTACCCTTCCGGGAAGCAGATTCGAGAGCAGTAAGCGTTTAACCAAATGTCACATTGGGACAAGTAATAATTATGTAGCATCTCTTTGTTTTATATCCTTTTGATTGATAAGGGAGTATATAACTAGGGTATTGCCTTTAGGAGATCCCGCAACACGTGCGGGATGACCTATAATTTAGTTTCCTTCTTTCCTTCAAGAAAACTTCCCTTTCCCAGGCCCAGAGGGGGTTGTATCCCCGTGAAGGGGCTCGAAATCTAAGATCTAGGTATAAAATCCGGTGCGCCCTCCCGCGAGGCTGCAAGCCTCTCAGAGCGGGGGCTACTCTCCCTTAGCTATCTCTGTCCTTATCCCTCAGCCCTCTGTTGGCGTAAACACATCTCCATCCCTAAGCCATCACTCCGCGGTGATGAGTTGCCTTATAAATGACAGCTCTAAAACTGGTTAGCGCCGGCATGCTCAATAATAAATGCTCAGCCTACCTTTGAAAGTAAAATAACAGAATAAGTCGGACGCCGAGCGTCCGGCTACTGTAACATATGAGAGCGATGGCTGAGTATAGCCTGCATCCTGTGTGCTGTGTTACTCCCCAAACCATCTCCCTAACACGGTCATCCCTGCGCAGGCAGGGATCTCCTAAAGGGGATTTACCCATAACAGCAAAACTGCAAAAAAGAGCAATCCCTTCTGTTCTGACTCAAATGTAATACCTACCGACAAGTAAGAAATAAAAAGTTTAGAAATTACTCGAATATTCATTAGCAACTCCCTTCTCAAAACTGTATTTTTGCATCGCCGGAAAATGCTATTTATACGCTCTATTTTAGCTTATGCTCGCGGTTATGAACTAAATAACTTGTATTAGCTTTTTATTAAGTAAATCATCAACAAAAACAAATACTACATTGGAAACTGAAGCAACTGCACGTTCTGTCAGCGTAGAAATATTAATAGATTTTGACGAAAATGGGATACTCGATTATTCTACCGCCAATGAACTGGAATCCCGCGATCGTGCTGAGGTAAGAGAGTATGTGCAGAATATACTTCGTAAGCGTTCCTACCTGGATTTTTTGATTGACCACTTTTCCAATGTTAACATCGATGAGATGAAACCCAGCCTGAAGAACATTTTGCGCCTGGGTATCTATGACATGATTTACATGGACAGCACTCCCGATTATGCCGCCATCAACGAATCGGTTGAGATTGCCAAGCTGATGCTTGGACACCGGACCGGCGATCTCGTAAATGCAATCATGCGCAACCTGCAGAGAGACGGTGATGAATTGCCAAAGCCGAAGTTTGAAGACCGGACCAAGCTGGTTGCCACTACCTTCTCCCATCCGGAGTGGCTGGTAGAGCGCTGGAGCAAGCGTTTTGGTGAAAGAGAGGCATTTAAACTGATGCAGGCCAACAATAAGCGCCCGACCTATTATATACGAGCCCACAACCTGCGCACCAAAACCGAGAATTTTAAGCTGCGCATGACCAAGAATGGCATACAGTTTGAAGAAAGCGACTGGCTTCCGGGATATTTTCGCGTTGACAGCGTGGCCCCTTTCATCTCAAAGGGCTGGCTTAGCAAAGGCTTTTGCCAGATTCAGGATATCGCCGCAGGCTTCGCTCCCACACTGCTGGATCCCGAGTCCGGAGAAACGATTCATGACCTTTGCGCTGCCCCGGGAACCAAAAGCATTATGATGTCGGATATGATGGACGCTGACGGAGACATCCTGGCTGTGGATATTTCATCGGAACGACTCGACAAACTGGCAGAAAGCGCTCTGGAATACCATGCTGAGAATATCAAGGTGCGAAGAGCAGATGTTACCGAACTGGAACTTGACGAAGCCGACGGCGTGCTTCTTGACGCACCCTGTACCGGTACCGGCGTACTGAGCAAGCGCGCCGACCTGAGATGGCGGCGTGATGAAGAAGGCCTTGAAAAAGCTGTAGCGCTCCAGGAGCAACTGCTTGACTCTGCCGCCAAAATGGTGAAGAAAGGCGGAAGGCTGGTCTACAGCACCTGTTCGCTGGAAGAAGAGGAAAATATGCAGCAGGTTGCCAAGTTTCTTAAAAAGCATGACAACTTCGAGCTGGAGCCTGTCGCCGGATATCTCCCCGATGAGGTAATTATTGATGAGGGAAAAGCCTACCAAACTTTCCCGCACAAGCATGATTGTGACGGCCACTTCGGCGTGAGATTAAAACGGATAAAATAGAATCACTGATTTAGCAGATTT
>DATFJD010000090.1:0-3160 GCA_035269475.1 Halalkalibaculum sp. | reverse complement strand
CACCATTAACGTACACCGGGAAACGCAGACCAGTTTGCCGGCTTCGGTGTGGATCTTCACCTCCCAGACATGCACTTTTCTCCCGGTTTTTACAGGCCTTGCCGTACCTATAACTTTTTCCCCTTTGGAAATAGCCCGAATATGATTCGCATTAATTTCTACACCCACCGCCGTTTCTGATTCACCGGCCTGAATCCAGGCTCCAATGGATGCCAGGGTCTCGGCAAGCGCCACCGAAGCGCCACCATGAAGAATGCCAAACGGCTGCACGGTATTCTCATTTACCGGCATAGACGCCTTGATTTCATCTTTTTTGAATGATAGAAACTCGATACCCAATGCATCTCCCATATTTTTTTGAGAGATGTTCATGAACCGCTCTACTTTATCCCTGAGTTCTTCCTGAATATACATGGTCAAATTTTGAAAATTTTAAGACTGCTTGAAAAGCTGAAAGTAATTAATATTTTGAATAGACTTTTAAAAGTTTAACATTCCTTTAACTTACCTACATCTTTTTTATCAACATAACTTAAGTCAGCTATGGTATACGATCCAACTACTATAACCGCCGAGATTGATAAAGGCATTGAGCGTCATGATGCCGATAAGTTTATCTCTACCAAACGCAACGGAGATTGGGTTGAGACAGGGAAAGATGAGTTTAGGGAAAAAGTCAGAAACCTGGCGCTGGGCTTGTATGAATTGGGCGTGCGCAGGGGAGACCGGGTGAGTATCCACTCGGAGAACTCGGCAGAATGGGTAATCTGTGACCAGGCGATACTATCCTTGGGCGCAGCCAATGTACCTATTTACCCGACTCAGCCGGGAGAGCAGATCAAGTATATCCTGGAAAATTCGGGAGCAAAGGTTCATATTGTTTCCAATGACGATCTTTTTGCTGAAACGAAGTCATTGATGAAAAGCATAGAGAATGTAAAAGCAGTGATTACCATATTCGGGTCTAAGCACAAGAAGCTGAAGCCTTTTGAATCGATCCTTGAAATGGGGCGAAAAAAGAATGAGGAATCCCATGAGCTTTTTGAAGAGCTCAAGAGTGAGGTTAGTCCGGACGACCTGGCTACCTTGATCTATACTTCCGGCACTACGGGAGATCCGAAAGGGGTAATGCTGACCCATAATAATATAGGCTCCAACCTGCTGGCTTCACTTGAGAGGGTGCCTTTTGATGATGATGTTAAAGAAGGCGAACAGATGCTGTCGTACCTGCCGCTCTCTCACGTGTTTGAAAGGCTGATCACCTACATGTATTTGTCTCTGGGTTATCCGATCTACTACATTGAGGATATTGACGAAATTAGAGACGACTTCAGCTATGTGCAGCCCTTTTTTATTGCTACGGTGCCTCGCTTGCTTGAAAAAATACATACCGGCATCAAGGTAAAAGGGCAGGAGATGAGCGGTATAAAGAAGCAGCTGTATTACTGGGCCATTAACCGCGCCCTGGACTATGATCCTGAAAACCCGCCATCAGGGCTGTCTGCCATTCCCCACAAGATTGCCGATAAACTGATCTACTCAAAGATACGGGAACTGTTTGGCGGGAGATTGCTCGGTTTTATAAGCGGCGGCGCAGCACTCTCACCTGAAATTTTCAAGTTTTTTAATGCCTTGGGCCTGTATTGCGGACAGGGCTACGGGCTTACTGAAACCTCCCCGGTGATTTCGGTGACGGATACCGATCATATGAGAATCGGCAGCTCGGGTACCCCCTTAACCAACGTGGAAGTGAAAATTGCCGATGACGGCGAGATACTAACCAAAGGCCCGCACGTGATGGAAGGCTATTATAACAACCCGGAAAAAACAAAAGAGGTGATGACCGATGACGGCTGGTTTAAAACAGGGGATGTTGGAAAACTTGAAGATAACTACCTGTTTATCACCGACCGCAAGAAATCGGTTTTTAAACTTTCGACCGGCAAATATGTAGCCCCGCAGATCATCGAAAATAAATTAACCAACAGCGGCTACATTGACCAGGTTATGGTAGTAGGGTACAAACGGAAGTTCTGCTCGGCTCTTATTGTCCCGGATTTCGGTAACCTCAAAAAACGCCTTGCGGATAAAGGCTTCTCAATTCCGGAAAATATAAATGAAGACGAGAAGGTAAGGGCACGTATTCAAAAAGAGGTGGATAAGGTGAACAAAGAGCTCTCTCCCTGGGAGACGGTCAAGAAATTTACCCTGCTGGATGAGCCATTTACTATTGAATCCGGTGAGCTGACTCCAACTATGAAAGTTAAGCGCTCGGTCGTAAAAGAACGCTACCAGGAGCAGATTGATTCTATGTATGAAGATGAATCATAATAAGAAGGATCATTTGAATTTTAACTGCCACAGATCTGCACTGATAAATAGTGAGGAAATAATTTACGATTAATCTGTGAAAATCTGTGGCCTAAAAATGAGTTTTATGCCGAAGAAAAAGTATTCTATTCGCAACGTAGTTATTCTTGGATCAGGAACTATGGGCAGTCAGATTGCCGCTCATTGTGTCAACGCGGGACTGGAAGTGACGCTGCTGGATCTCAAGGATGACGGCGAAAAGCCCAATAAAACCGTTGAACAGAATATTAAGAAGCTCACGAAGATGAATCCTGATCCCTTGGCCTTGCCGGAGTATGCCGGCCGCATCAAGCCGGGTAACTTTGAGGATGACCTGGAAGAAGCCGTAGCGAATGCGGACTGGGTTTGCGAAGCCATTATTGAGAAAATGGACATCAAGAAAGATATGATGTCCCGCATCCAGGAAGCTCGTAAAGAGGGCACGATTGTAAGTTCTAATACCTCGGGTTTGCCAATCGGTGAGATCGGCGAAGAGTGTACGGATGAATTTCAGAAACACTTTTTGGGGACGCACTTCTTCAATCCCCCGCGATATATGAAGCTCCTGGAGGTGATACCCACAGAAAAGACTTCCGGTGGTGTAGTTGATTTCATGACCCGGTTTTGTGAAAAAACGCTGGGAAAAGGCGTAGTGCGATGCAAGGATACCCCGAACTTTATTGCGAATCGTATTGGTATCTTTTCCATGGCCAGTATTATGCCCTATTTCTTTGACGGAACTTTCCGTGCCGAAGAGATTGATTTTTTAACCGGTACCTTAACGGGTTATTCAAAGGCGGCCACATTCCGT
>DATFJD010000089.1:0-7069 GCA_035269475.1 Halalkalibaculum sp. | reverse complement strand
TTTACATTCGCCTGCCTGAACAAAGCACATAATTTATTAGACAACATTCATCGAAAATTTCGGCATAGGCGGGCGTGCTAACTCAAATGCCGGGATATTAATGTCATTCCTCAACAACTAATATTCACTAACTGACACACTGCTCATTGTTCACTGTTAAGCGGGGGTCCGGGGGTATTGCGGGAAAATTGGGCGTAAAAGCACTGAGTGTAGAAGAGCAAAGAGCAACCTTTGGATACTACGCGAGTCGCTTAAGGGAGATCCTTCGACTGCGTCCGCCGCCTGGCGGACTACGCTCAGGATTACTGCTTTTTCCTAAATCCCAGGTCCGTAATCTATATGCTAATTACCGCCCCTTCCTTGGCCAGTGATATCATATCGAAACGGGAGGCGTATTCCAGATGAATTCTTTCGTCAAGATCATATAGAAAGGCGTCATCCGAATCAGGATCATGGTGAGTGATAATCATTTTTTTAACCCCGCTTCTGATAGCAAATTCAACGGCTTCTTCCCATGCCGAGTGCCCCCACCCTACTTTATCTTTATAACTTTCCCGATTGAATTGCCCGTCATGAATCAGCAGGTCGGCATCGGATAAAAACTCCTTGAACTTGGTATAGAAGTAGGCATTGGTCTTCTCCGCAATCGGGGTCAGCTCGTTATCCGGGCAGAAAACAATAGTACGGCCGGCTACATATATTTTATAAATAGCTGTATTGATGGGATGATTAGCGAGCATATATTCAATCTCATAGTGCCCATAATCCTGCCGCTCTTCTGATTGAGTAATGTATTCTATATTGGCATCAATCATTTCGAGCGTTACCGGAAAGAAAGTTTTGGTCAAGTGCCCCGATAGGATTTCCTTGCAGCCCCCGTTGGCCTGGGAAGGCATGTGGATATCGAAATGATTCTCCGGATTGTAGATCGGTTTAAAAAAGGGGAAACCCTGAATATGATCCCAGTGGGGATGGGTAATGAATATCCTGCCCCTAACTTTATCCCTGCTTTCCAGCAGGTGGTTGCCCAGGTTCCTTATTCCCGTGCCGCTGTCCATAATAAGCACCTCATCGGTACCCGGCAGATGTATCTGTAAACAGGTCGTATTCCCGCCGAACTCCATGTTATCCTTGTTGGCACATGGTGTTGAGCCCCTCACGCCCCAGAATCTGAGCTCTAAATTAGTATTTGGCGATGTGTTTCCCACGTATGGACTCTGTAATGATATTATAAATTAATCCATAAAAAAGCCTATTTTCGGAAAAACAAAAAGCTATGAGGTGAGAATTATAGAAAATTAATTATCTCAGGCTTCATCTTTTATTTCTTCCATCTCGCGGGTGATGGAATCCAGCTTTTCCTGTTTGTCCTGCAGCTTTTCTTCGGCATTTTCTATTTTCTGCTCTACTTCGTCAAGGAGAGAACTGCCTTTCTTTGAAGGCTTAAAATACGTTTTTGTTTCCTGAAATTTTATCACTTCTTCTTCAAGCTGTCTTACCTCTTTCTTAATCTTTTTATACTCTTTGCGCATGCTTTGAATCTTGGAACGGTCATCGGAATCCAGGTCGGCCTTGGCCAGCTCCTGATCAAACTTATCTCCCGATTTTGCCGCCCTGAAGCGATCATAGATTACATCGCAAGCTTCCCGGTACTGCTTCCAGATCTTATTTTTCTTTTTAATGGGAACATACCCGGCGTCTTTGAATTTCGACTGGAGCTCTTTGGCGATATTTACGGCTTCAATGGGGTCTTCATGCTGGCCCAATGCCTTCAACTCATCCAATATCTCTTTCTTCTCTTCGAGGTTATCTTTGCGCTCCTCCTTTACCTCCTTAAAATGTTCACGGCGCCGGTCGTAAAATACATCCATGGCACCCTTAAACTTCTTCCAGATTTTGTTGGATTTTTTCCGGGGTACGGGGCCGACCGCTTTCCACTTGTCCATAAGGCTCTGCATTTTCTTATGGCCTTTGTCCCAATCCGTAGTCTCTTTTATTGATTCGGCCTCTTCTATAAGCTCCAGCTTTTCACGATAATGCTCCTCTTCCTGCTCATGAAGCTTATCTGTATTCTTTGATTTTTTTTCGTTGAAGGCATCGGTTGCCGCTTTAAAGCGATCCCATAGCTTGTCTTCCAAGCGCTGAGGCAGGTTGCCCACCTTCTTCCAGCGACGGTGAAGCTTATTGATCTTGCGTGCTGCCGAAGCAAGATCATCCTTTTCCAGAAGTGCTTCAGCTTCCTCTATAATATTCTCTTTCTTGTCTCTGAATTTGTCAACCTTGCTTCTATGCTTTTTATCGAACTTGTACTTCTTATCGTAGTAAGCATCCTGGGCACTTTTGTAACGCTGCCATACCTCATTGGATTTCTCTTTAGGCACACGCCCTATCTTTTTCCACTGCTTGGTAAGATCCTCAAAGTCGTCGTCAATTTTCTTCCAGCCGGTGGTGGATTCATCAATCGACCCGGCAACATTTTCCATCTTGTCAAGCACAATAAGCTTGATCATCAGGTTATCTTCCTCTTTCTGGCGTTTTTGAACCAGACGATCTACCTTGTGATCGTTGAAGGTTGAAATAAGCCGGTCAAATTTTTCGTCAAGATCTTCTCCCTCTCCCTTCGGTAGCGGTCCGACAGAGCCCCATTTATTTTTCAGGCTTCCCACTTTGCCGGTTGCAGTCCATTCTTCACTATCTACAATTTCATTGAGCTTGCTCAGAAGCTTTTTCTTCCGTTCAAGGTTTTCTTTCCTCTGCTTATTGAGCTTTTCGTAGTGCTCCTTTTTCCTTTCCTCAAACTCATCGACCTTGGAAGTAAACTTCTGGTAAAGCTTGCCTACCTCATCCGTGTCAAGGTCGGGGCCTTCGCCCCACTTCCTGGAAAGATTATCAAGTTCCATGGTAACGTAAGGCCAGTCGTCTTGCTTGGAGAGGCTGTCGGCTTTTTCCAGGATGTTCTTATAGTATTCTATTGAATCTTCAGAATCCTCTTTCTGCTCTTCACTCTCTTCAGAAACCGTGCTTTCCTCATCCTCAGACGTACTTGCAGTTTCTTCAAGTTCCTGATCTTTCTCAACCGCCTTTGCTTCTTCTGAAGCTTCATCAGATTCACTTCCCTCATCCGCATCAGCAACTGGCACGGAACCGGTTTCCGGCTTTTCATCTTTTTCGGTTTTCTCATCCTTGGCGGGTGCCTGAATGGCATTCAGCCGGTTATAAAGATCGTCGAAGTCACCAAGTGCCTGCCTGTTCTCCAGTGAGTCTTTCAGATCCGCAATCAAGTCCTGGTCGGGATCATCTTCATTTTCCAGCTGCAGAACCTCTTTTTCCAATTTTGAGAAAGCTTCTTTCAGCTCTTCAAGCGTCGATTCCAGATCACCTTCTTCAACCTCAACCAGCTTTCTTTTTGAGAAGTGTGAGCTTTCTTTCAGAATCAGTTCGTTTTTATCCGTTAGAAATGAGAATTCATCCTCATAAACATATTGGGATGTCGTATTGCTTTCTTCCATAGTAGTATTCACAAAACCCTCTTTGGCACGCTTGGTAATTCTAATTTGCTACAAAACTCTTATATAGCTATTCAGTTTAGCCAAGATAATATTTATACGCAACTTATTACAATTGCAACGGGCCTTTTTAATATTCACCAAATAAAAAACGCCGGCTGCTCAGAGCCGGCGCCTGCGTTTTCAATAAAAGTTTAGGTTAAATGAAGAGCGGCATCAGTTTGAGTTTTGCTGAAAGAGGTGTACATCACGCTGCGGATACGGAATACTCAGGCCTTCTTCATCATAACGCTCCTTAATGCGCTTGGTGATATCGAATTTGAGGTTCCAGTAATTTTCTTTGGCAGTCCAGGGCCTGACTATAATATTCACGGAACTGTCGCCCAATTCAGAAACGGCAATTTGCGGTTCCGGATCATCTAATACCCGTTCATCAGATTCCAGTATTTCACGTGCAATCTGCATGGCCTTGTCCATGTCATCGTCATAACCGAAGCCGAATACCATATCAACCCGGCGGTTATCATTTTTTGCATAGTTCAATATTTTAGTGCCCCATATATCAGAATTTGGCATATACATGGCAATATTGTCGAAGGTGTGCATCTTCGTAAGAACCAGGCCGATTTCATCTACTACACCGGATGTACCCGCCACTTCAACGGCATCGCCGATTTTAAACGGACGCATGATTAATATCATAATGCCGGCAGCAATATCAGAAAGCGTACCCTGCCATGCCAAACCTATTGCCAAACCTGCCGCACCTACTACAGCCAGCAAACTGGCAGTCTGAACTCCGAACTGCTGCAACACAGCAATGACTACTACTACCATTACTACAACCTTGGCGGTTTTGGCAAAAATAGTAGTCAGTGTCTCATCCAGCTTTTCTGACTTTTGTCCCGCCTTTCTAATTCTTTTCTGAATCCAGTTGGCAACGATCCAACCGACAAATAGTATCAGAATGGCTCCTACCAGGTCTAGGCCATATTCAACTATCAACGGCATAATAGTTTCCTGAATGTTACTGATGTTTTCCATATTGCTACCCCTCTTTTTTTATTCTGTCGTTTAAGTTTCAAGAAATTAAGAAGATAATAAGGGAGAATACTATTCTTTCAAAAGTTTTGCCCCGCATTGATTACAAAACCTGGCGTCCACTTCATGTCTCTTTTTATGGCAATTCGGACATTCCGGCGATATCACCTGGCTTTTAAGTGAATTAGACATTTCATAGCTGACGATCCCTGTCGGCACTGCTATGATACCGTAGCCCAGTATCATAATTAAGGATGCAATGGTCTGGCCCAAACCTGTCTGGGGCGCTATATCACCGAAGCCCACCGTTGTGAGCGTCACGATAGCCCAGTAAATACTTCTCGGTATACTGGTAAAACCGTTTTCAGCGCCTTCAACTACATACAGAAGTGAACCGGCAATGATCACGAGTGTCATTACCGCAAATAGAAATACGAATATCTTTCGACGGCTGGCTTTCAGTGCTTCTTTCAAAAAATTTGCCTCGTTTACATACTGAACCAGCTTCAGTACTCTGAAAATCCGAAGAATCCTCAGGCTCCTTATGACCAACAGGTAACGGCTGGCCGGCACAAAGAACCCAATGTAGGTAGGTATAATGGCAAGAAAATCGACGATGCCGAAAAAACTGAAAATATAGCCGCGCTTGTTATCCACACAGATGATGCGGAAAATATACTCGATGGTAAACAAAATGGTAAAGAACCACTCTATGACATACAGAAGGTCACCGTAATTCTGCCGGATTGTTTCCACACTATCCAGCATTACCGCAAGAACACTCAAAATGATACTTGCAATAAGGATTACATCAAATAACTTTCCGGCAGGAGTATCAGCCTCAAATATTACGGTGTAGAGCTCTCTTCTCCATCCATCCCCGGGTTTTTTCATAGATATCAGTTTATGGCCGGTACAATTTTCCTATCCTTGAAATTTAACAGTCTAAAATAAAAAAAGGCGGCACAGATGCACCGCCTTTTCTAAAATATATCTAAAGCTTTACTTCTCCTTTAAAATGGAACGGATATCTGAAAACCCTTCTTTGACATCCGACCAGAGCTCTTCGGCATCGCCTTTAATTTTTTCAAACGCCTCGTCGCCGGAGTCTTTGATTTTTTCCAGTTTGATTTTAAGCGTTCCTCTTTTGGCTTTGAGTTCGTCGATGCGCTTGTTAAGACGAGCCTTTGCTTCCTTCGACTGTTTTCCAGCCTTTTCCTGGAAATCATCAAGCTGACTGTTCCACTCCTTGAGCTGGGATTCCAGTTTTTCAATGTACTCTTCTCTGCTTGCCATAATAATTACGGATTAAATTAATGTTGCCGAATAAATATTATTCATTTGCATACCTATAGTCCAAACCGAGCAGGCCGCCTAAAACGATTTATTCAAGGTGGCTTCTCAGCATCCAGGCTGTCTTAGAATGTACATGCAAACGCTGAGTAAGTAAATCAATGGTTGCTTCGTCATCGGCATCTTTTGCCGGGTCCAGTGCTTTTCGGGCAGTTCTCAATACCTGTTCATTTGCCACAGCTAGCCTTCTTACCATCTCCATGGCCTCCGGCTTCTCGGTATCCTCTTCAATGGAGGTGAGCTGATGAAATTCTTTAAAGGTGCCGGGTGCCTTGTGGCCAAGGGCCCGGATACGTTCCGCAATCTCATCGACTGCGTCAGCAAGCTCCGTGTACTGCTCTTCGAATTGTTCATGCAGCGAGTGAAAGTGCTCGCCGGTAACGTTCCAGTGAAAATTGTGCGTTTTCAGGTACAGCATATATGAATCAGCCAGTACCTTAGATAACTCATCTGCAATTTTTTTCCGGTTAGTTTCGCTGATTCCAATATTAATTTCCATTTCCTTCACTGCTTTTGTTGCGGTTGCCATAGTTCTTCCTACGCTTTAGTTGATTAATAATAATGTTAATGATTGGCTTCGCACTTGCATCTGTATTTCTCTGATAGCTGTGCGGCCAGTTCGCAAAAGAATGTTTTAAACTCCTTAATAATCATATGCGATATTGTTTCATGTTCATCTACAAATACATGTTCACAGATTAAAACATTCCTCTTTCCATATAGAAAGATCTTATTGTAAGCATAGGCATCGCATACCGGGGGGGGGAGTAAGAGGTGATTCTAGAGATTCAGCATATCCCTTTCCCACCGATAATGATCGAGCAGGCGAAGCATGTCAGCCGGCAGGTCTGCGGTGAACTGAATTTCCTCGCCCGATACAGGGTGTTTTATGGCTATTTGCCAGGCATGAAGGGCCTGTCTATTTATAAGTTGCTCTTTCTTCTCTTCCGGTGCGTAATGGCGGTCACCGACCAGCCGGTGGCCTATAGCATTGAACTGCACCCTGATCTGATTTTTTAAGCCGGTATCGAGATTTACCTGAACCAGGCTTGTAGAAAGAAAACGCTCCATCACATTATATGTTAACCGTGCGGGAGTGGCATCAGGATGCTCTTCATCGACTACAATGTTCCTGAAACCCTCTTTTATGAGCTTAAGGTGATGATTAA
>DATFJD010000088.1:0-7989 GCA_035269475.1 Halalkalibaculum sp. | reverse complement strand
AATTGTGTAGATATCCATTTCATTTGATGTTTATAGATTCATGTATATGATATAAACTGCCATCACTACAAGAAAACCCGCAAAACCTTTCTTTAATTTCTCCTGGGGAATATAAATGCCAACCCTGTTCCCAATCAGGCTGCCGATTGCACCAATAATGGAGAAAATTATGATGAGTGACCAGTTCAGTGATAAATCAAAGGACTGCAACACTTCCAAGTGCTTGAAGAAACCGCTGAAACTGTTGAGGCTGATTATTGCCAGGCTGGTTCCTACCGACAAGGTAATTGGCAAGCCCGCAAGGAGAACCAGAGCGGGAACGATCATAAATCCTCCACCTACGCCTATGAATCCGGTTAATGAACCAACGCCAAAACCCTGAAGGCCCAGCTGCCATTTTACCAGATTGTATTGTGAAACCGGTTTTGGCTCCTTTGCTTTCTGGTTGAACATCATTACGGCCGCAACCAGCATAATTACTGCAAATACAATCAGCTGCAGCTGTCCCGAAACATAGGCCGCCATAACAGAACCGAAATATGTGCCGACAATTCCGGGAAGTCCAAAGTAGAAAATACTCGGCCAGTGAACCTGCTTCTTAATAGCATAGGGAATAAACCCGGTTAGGCTGATAGCCCCAACGATACCCAATGATTCGGCTATTGCCACTTTTTCCGGCTCGTCAACCAGATATACCAAAACGGGAACCGTTAGAATTGATCCGCCGGAACCCAGAATACCCAGGGTAAGGCCCACAGCAAGCGCGCCGATCCAAGCCCATATCATATCGCAGTCCCTCTTTTATGTATGATATCTGAGTAGTTAATGGAGTACCTTTTTAACTTCATCATTCACATATTTAACGCTAAAGCCGTCCCTAACCAGCAGAGCCGACGCCACCGAGGCACGAATGCCTGTTCTGCAGTGCACCAGCAAAGTCTTGTCTTTCGGCAGGTCATCTTCACGATCGAGCAGTCGGGTATGTGCAATATTAAGGGCCCCCTCAATGTGTCCCTCTTCAAACTCGGAAGCTTTGCGCACATCCACCACGTAATTGCCATCATCCTCCATTAACCGGGCGGTCTCATTAAAATCGATTATATCAATACTGCTCAGCTCCCCTCCACCCTCACCATAGGCTTTCAGGTCGCCGGGTGTTGCATAGCCCGTTACATGGTCAAGTCCAACTCGTATAAGATCTCTAACCGCCTCTTCCACCCTATTCTCATCGATGATGAGAAAAATATGTTCATCTTCCCGGATGTAGGAACCCGCTGTGGTATTGAACTGCTTTTCCATCGGAGCGAGCAGTGAACCGGGAAGATGGCCTTCCATAAACTCCAGGCGCTCCCGGGTATCCAGTATTACATTTTGTTTGTTATCTGATGCTTCAACAATAGACTCAATACTCATTCGATCCGGCTCCGGCAGTTTCTTAAGAACCTTGGGCCCTTTTCTGTTGTCGCGTTTCATGCGGGCAAAATAGAGCGGCGGTTCAGGCTGCCCTTCCAGAATATAGTTGACAAACTGCTGCTCGCTGCCGGCTGCTTTAATAGAGTTATTGAATCGCAACTCGTAGCCCACCGTCGATTCCGGGACGGCTCCTAAAGCCTTTCCACAGGCACTGCCTGCACCGTGTCCGGGCCAGATCTGTAGATAATCGGGCATAGACTTAAACTCTTCAACCGACCGGTAGAGGGTTTTGGCTGAGCTTTCCATCGACCCTACCTGCCCGGCTGCAGATTCCAGCAGATCCGGACGGCCCACATCACCGACAAAGATAAAATCTCCGGAAAGCATCCCCATCGGTTCATCGGCTGCGGCACCGTCGGTAACCAGAAAACTGATGTGTTCGGGAGTATGCCCCGGGGTGTGTTTCACTTTAAAACGAATGTTCCCGACCGGAAACTCATCGCCGTCATACAGAAAGCCGTAATCATAGCCGCTTCCTTTCAGCCATTCATATTTCCAGTCTTTATCTCCCTCGTCAGAAGCATATACTTTAACTCCCTGTTCGGCGAACTCGCGCAAACCGGAAAGAAAGTCGGCATGGATGTGCGTTTCCGTAGCCGCAACAATATTCAAATTTTCATTCCGGGCAAGCTCTACATACTGATCGATATCCCTCATTGGGTCGATTATTATTGCTTCACCGGTGGCCTGGCATCCTATCAGGTAGGCGTACTGAGCCAGCTTTTCATCAAAAACTTGTTTAAAATACATAGTTGTTATATGATTTTTTTGAAGGCAGCGTATCCTGCTTTTTTATCTGGAATAAGCAGGAATAGATAGCTAAAAGTTTGGGCCTTTTCAATCACAATTTGATAAAAATGCAGCCCGCTGCTTCCCGGGCGTGGCCGGTTCCTTCTAGATACCAAACCGTCCCGTCATGCCACAACAATATATTAAACCTTGGCTTTTGACTCTTTTTGAGGACTTTCACCGGTAGCTATGCCCAGTTTTGCAAGAATTTGCTCGGCGAGGCACCATTGGGTTAAGGACGACTGGAACAGATTCAGCCCTACAAAAAGGGTGAATAAAAACCAGTAGGGACTTACATAGTAGCCGAGAATTACACTTAGGGTTACAAAGGTTCCTGCGATAGCACGGATAGCCCGTTCCATCGGTCGCATGGGTGAACAACTGTTATTTGATTGTGTCATTTTATAGAAAATAAAAGGTTGAATTTTATACGGATTCCTGAACGTTTACCAGGTAGGCGTGAACAGGGTTCTGCTGGTCATCGCCTTTATTCTCATTATATTTTTTAACTTCCTCCAGGACACCTTTTACCGAATCTGACTGGTGGAAGGTGAAAAATAACTTTGAGTACACTCCGTGTGCATCCTGGGCAAACCAGTTGGAAATATCCGGCTGGTACGCCTCAGTTCTAAAACCATGGATTTCGGTTTCGCTATACACCGGCACTTTCTGCTTTGCCAGTATCATACGCACGTCATTTGCATATTCTTCAATACTCAGTATGATTAGTAGTTTCATAGTTCTGTATTTTAATTTGGAACAGCCATAAGAAATCAGCCGCTTCTTAATTTAGATTATCACTCATCACTGCTTTTAATCTCCTGAACCTTGTTCTCGGCCATAAAATAGATCAGCGGCACCATGATTAATGTCAGTGCCGTTGAGGCCACCGCTCCCCCCATAAGGGAAATAGCCAGGCCCTGGAATATGGGGTCAAAGAGAATCACCACCGCACCGATCACAACGGTACCCGCTGTCAAAAGGATGGGCATACTTCGAACCGCCCCCGCTTCGATGACGGCCTGCTTCAATGATTCGCCGTCATCCAGGCGTATATTGATGAAGTCGATCAACAACACCGAATTACGAACCATAATACCCGCCAGTGCAATCATACCAATCATCGACGTTGCCGTGAAGAATGCACCGAGCAGCCAGTGGCCAAGTATAATACCCACCAGTGAAAGCGGTATGGCAATCATCATAATGATGGGCACTTTGAAATCCTGGAACCATCCGATTATCAGCATATAAATAATGACCAGAACGACAGCAAACGCTATACCCAGATCCCTGAAGACCTCATATGTTATCTGCCATTCCCCATCCCACTTCAGCGTATAATCTTCCTGCATAAAGGGCTGTCCTGCAAAAATCTGGTCCAGGCTGTATCCCTGGGGCATATCGATAGCGTCGATCATTTCACCGGCATCCAGTATGGCATAGACCGGACTTTCAATGGCGCCGGCAACCTCGGCAGTAACATACATCACTCTCCGCTGGTTCTTCCGGTATATGCTGGGCTCCAGGGTTTCCTGTTCTACGGTTACCAAGTCAGATACCGGAATCATGCTGCCGGATGCCGACTGCATATAGAGCTGCCCCAGCTGTTGAATATCCGAGCGTTCCTCTTCTGGCAGTTTCAGTACTATCGGAATTTCATTGATATCCGTTTCACTGTAGAGCCGGGATACCTGCTTGCCCCTCAGTGCCATCGTTACCGTCTGTACCACCTGTTCGGACGAAATACCCGAGAGCATGGCTTTTTCGGTATTAACATCCAGGCGGTACTTGGTTTGAGGGGCCTCACGCATCCAGTCTACGTCTACTACCCCATCCATGTCACTGAAGATGCCCCTGACCTCACGTGCTACGCGCTCACGCTGATCGGCATCAGGCCCGTAAATTTCAGCGACCAGCGTCGACATGACCGGCGGACCCGGCGGCACCTCAACAACCTTGATATTGGCATCATATTTCTCACCGACTTCATGTACTATCGGACGAATTCGTTTTGCAATATCATGACTTTGGTCGCTTCGCTTACCTTTATCTATCAGGTTAAGCTGGATGTCAGCAATATTTGCCCCTTTTCTCAGGTCATAATGCCTCACCAGTCCGTTAAAATTGATGGGGGCGTTTGTACCGGAGTAAATCTGGTAATCCAGCAGTTCCGGTAAATTCTTAAGACTGATACCGACCTCCCGCGCTACCGCGTTCGTTCTTTCAAGAGTCGTACCTTCCGGCATATCGATGATAAGCTGTACTTCATTTTTATTATCAAAGGGAAGCATTTTCACCTCTACGAGCCTGAAAACAAAGAGCAGCGTAGATGCTATCAGCATTAACGTGACGCCTCCTATGAAAAGCCACCGGTAGGTAATATTTTCAAGCAGAGGCTCCATGATTTTTGAATACCACTTATAGATGCGGGTATCTTCCAGCCGGTAGGCTTTTTCATTACCGCTTTCATCTTTTTCCGGCTTGACATGGGGCAGCAGCTTATAGGCAAGCCAGGGAGTAATTACAAGAGCGACGATCAGCGAGAAAATCATGGCCAAAGATGCACCTATGGGCATGGGACTCATATAGGGGCCCATAAGTCCGGACACAAAAGCCATAGGCAGTACCGCGGAAATTACCGTAAATGTTGCCAATATAGTCGGATTACCGACCTCATTGATAGATGCGATTGCAGCCTGCTTGAAGGGCAGCTTTCGCATTTTAAAGTGTCGGTGCATGTTTTCTGCCACAATAATGGAGTCGTCCACTACAATACCTGTGACGAACACCAGTGCGAACAGGGTAATGCGGTTCAGGGTGTACCCGAACATGTAATAAAGGAAAAGAGTCAGTGCAAAAGTTACAGGTACAGATAGAAAGACTACCAGCCCTCCCCTCCAGCCCATGGCCAGGGCTACCACAACCGTTACCGCAAGTATTGCCGCAAGGAGATGTTCAAGTAAAGAAAGCACCTTAGAAGCCGCCGTTTCCCCGTAGTTTCGAGTTGTTGTCACGGTGATTTCTGAGGGAATCAGGCTTCCGTCAAGCTTGCTTACCTTTTCTTCAATTTTCTCGGCTATGAACATGGCATCGGCTCCCGAACGCTTGGCCACCGATATGGTTACCGCGGGATAAGACTCCCCCGCCCTGAACCCTTGCTGTTCTCCCATAGCACTGCCTATGCCATATGAGACATATTCAACCGGTTCTTCAGGGCCATCTGTGACCTCTGCAATGCTACCCAGGTAAATCGGATCTCCGCCTTTTACATCAACAACCAGGTTTCTCACTTCCTTCGCATTTCTAAAGTAATCTCCCGTATCAACTAGATATTCGGTATCGTTCTTGTCAAATGAACCGGAAGACATTTCACGGTTGGCTGATTGTATTTGCCCGGCAACCCTGAGAGGGTCTATGCCATAAGAGGCCATTTTGTTTTTATCGAGCGCAACGCTAACCTGCCGGGTCCTGCCGCCATGCAGGTCGGTTTGGGCCACATCATCAATCTTCTTGATCTCAAGCGCCAGCTCATCCGCCACCCGGCGCAAGTCGAAGTCGCTGTAGGATTCACTCCACAGCGTTAAGGTCATGATCGGTACATCATCAATAGACCGGGTTTTTACCAGCGGCATGGTAGCCCCCTCCGGAAAGCGGTCCATATTTTTCATAATCTCATTGTATAGCCTCACCAGGCTTCTCTCAACGTCCTCCCCTACATAAAAACGCGCCGAAACCATTGCCCGGTCCGGCATGGATGTAGAATAGACATACTCAACCCCCTCAATATTTGAGAGCACTTTCTCCAGCGGAACAGAGATACGCCGCTCCACCTCTTCGGGGGATGCGCCGGGATAGCCTATAAAAATATCTGCCATAGGCACATCAATCTGAGGCTCCTCCTCCCTGGGTGTCAGGTAGGTTCCATAAAATCCCAGTGCCAAGAACACCAGCATGAGCAGCGGTGTAAGCTTGGAGTCAATAAAGGCCTGCGCAATTTTTCCTGCAATTCCAGTCTTCATAATTCTTCTCTATAAATTTGCTATTACTGAACGTTTACTTTCTGGCCTTCCCGGATGGAGCCGTCATAAGAGGCCACATATGATTCGCCCGGGGCCAAGCCGGATAGAATCTCTACAGTGCCGTTATTTTTTTCACCCAGGCGCACCCAGCGTAACACCGCTTCAGAATTACTGTTCAGGGTATAGAGGCCGGTAAGCTGTCCCCGTTCTACAATGGCCGTTTCAGGAACCGTCACTCTCTGCTCTCCGGACGAAGTGAGGCCGACTTCAGCGAACATTCCCGACTTCAGGCCCTCCATCTGTTGGAGGTTCGGAAACCTGACCTCCACGCTAAACTGGCGGCTGGCCGGATTACCCGATGGGTTAATGCTTGAAACCATACCCGGTACTTTAATCTTGTCTGCCGCTGTTATATCTACCGAAACGGTATCTTCCGGGTTGAACAGTGATATTTGTGTCTCCGGTACCGTCACCACCACTTTCATATCAGATTCTTTTTCAACAGAAATGAGAGGCTGACCCGGCCCCGCCAGATCGCCTTCAGAGACCATCTTGGATACGATATAGCCGTTAAACGGTGCCTGCAATACGGTATAGTCAATCATATCGCGTATTTCGCTGAGTCTCGCCTCCAGGGATTGTACTTTGGCCTTTGCCATTTCATAGCGGGTGGAGATATCATCCAGCTCTTTTTGGGTAGCACTCTCCTGTTCAAAAAGGGCTTTCATCCGTTCGTAATTCTTTTCGGTATTAGCTAAAGAAGCCCTGGCTTCACTCAAACCCGCTTCAACCTGGTTCCTTTGCGCCTGGAGGTTGTCGTCCTTGATACGGACCAGGGTTTCACCGCTGCTTACGTAATCCCCTTCTTGCACATCCAGCTGCACAATTTTTCCGCTGACTTTGGTACTGAGCCGAACGGTATTATCGCTTTTCACTTTTCCTGAAAAACGGTAAGAGGCAGGGATGGTTTGCAAAGCTGCCTGCTGCAGGTTCACCGATACCGGTTCCCGGTCCGTGGTTTCACCTTCCTCAGAAGAACTGCAGGAGACTGCCGTCAGTGAAAGAGCCAGCAAGATTATCAAGGGCCTTCCTTTAAGGGTATCAAGAGCTGTTTTAACTTTCTTCATAGTGGTGTGGATATTCATTTTGGTTGCTTAAATGCGTTTAATGAGGTTATTCCAGAGTCAGGGTTTCATTTCCCGTTCAAGAAGCAGCTCGAGCCTTGCCATGCTGCGGTGATATTGATAAAGGGCATCAAGTCTCTGCAGACGTGCCTGTGAAAGTTTGGCCTCTGCCGAAAGAAGGTCTGTCGTTTTCTCCATACCCTGCTCATAACGGTCGTTTCTGATTCGGAAATCTTCAGAAGCCTGTTCCACAGAAGACTCCGCGAAATTGAGCTGTACCTGAGCCTGCCTGATCGATCGCTTGGCCTGCTCAATCTCCAGCCTGTTTTTAAAGCTTCTGCTTTCATAGGCTATTTTGGCCTTATTCAGCTGAGCCCTATTCTCCATGACTGTGCCGATGTTGCTGAATCCGCTAAACAGGTTCCATTTAAAAGTAGCCCCAATCATATAACTCTCACCTGCGGTACCCAGCAGCACCTCGTCATTAAACTCATAATTTCCAAACAGGTTGATGGATGGCACGAAGCTGAATTTTGCGGACCGCAGCATCTGCTCGGCGGCACTTACCCGGTATTTCAGCG
>DATFJD010000087.1:0-4462 GCA_035269475.1 Halalkalibaculum sp. | reverse complement strand
GGATATACCGGACGATTGTTAAACATTTCAGGGTAGTTAACCCCGGCTATTTCGTAGAAGGTGGGCGCGATATCCATCAGTGTGGTGAACGTGTGGCTCAGCTTACCCCGTTCTTTTACTCCCGGACCACTAATGACAAGGGGTGCATTTATTCCTCCCTGCGTTGTGTATCCTTTAAAATATTTAAAGGCAGCCGCACCGGCTTCCGCCCACTGCGGGCCATAAGAGATAAACGACTCTTCTGCGCCCATTTTATCATATGCCTCGGTATAGTGCTCTTGTAAGAAGGGACCAAAGTATGGGTGGTGATAAAAATCTTCGGCTGCGGCCCCGTTATCAGAGAAGAATACAATGAGGGTATTATCATATTCCCCAGTTTCTTTAAGATGGTCGATGATGCGTCCAATATTCATATCCATATTATCAATCATCCCTGCATAGAGCTCCATTTTTCGAGCTTCAAAGAGCTGTTCATCACGCGAAAGATTGTTCCATGGGGTAACCCTCGGATGTAGTTCCGGCAATTCTGCATCATCGGGAATCAGGTTCAGTGCTTTCATATTATTGAACCGCTTAATTCTCAGTGCCTCATAGCCATCATCATACTGTCCCTCAGATTTTTTCCAGTGTTCGGGATCAACCTGTAGCGGCCAGTGTGGTGTGGTGTAGGCAGCAAAGCTGAAAAATGGCTTATTGGCGGCCTGTGCGGAATCGATATAGGAGATGATTTTACTTGTAAAAAAATCGGTTGAGTACGCGCCATCGGGCCAGGTTGCAACTTTGCCATTTTCGGTATAATTGGAAACAGGTATACCGGGAAATATGCCGCGGCTGCTGTAGTGGTTACCGCCTCCTTCAAGATTAACGAACGAGTAATCAAACCCTTTCAGGGTTGGGTCGTGCTCAGGCTGATTGCCGAGATGCCATTTACCCGCAATGCTTGTAGAGTATCCGGCTTCCCGGACAAGGGCGGGAATGGAGATGATACGATCTGTAAGGTGGCCCTCATAACCAAAAACGTCTGTTTTCAGGTCCTGACTCCCCATGCCGGCAATATGGTTGTCGTTACCGGAGAGCATCATCGCACGGGTTACGGCGCAGAACGGGGCCGTATGAAACTGCGTAAAAGTTACACCCTGGGAAATCAGTCTGTCCAGGTTTGGGGTTTCGATATCGCCGCCAAATGCGCCCAGGTCGGTATAGCCGAAATCATCAGCTACAATGAGAAGAATATTCGGTTTTTCCGGCAAATCGACCTGACTACTTTCACACCCCAAAAAAAGTGCCATCATGATGAAGAGTATCGCTAATCTGGTCATTCTTTTTTAAAGCTTAGTATGATTGATCTATAATGATACTGTAAACTGCACGGAAAACCTCTTTTTGCCGCCGGAAAGGCTGTATATCTTATCCATGATAATGAGTACCCCGTTAAGGAATAAGGGCAGGAACCCCCTACCCCTGCCCCTTGTCAAGAGTAATCTTAAATGTCGTTCCGCTACCTTCTTCCGACTCAATAGTGATCGTGCCCTTATGGGCTTTCACAATGTCGTGGGTGATACTCATGCCTAATCCTGTCCCGGCCGTACCTTTTTTTGTTGTGAAGAAAGGCTGCAGAATTTTGTCTCTAATATCGGCCGGAATACCTGGACCATTATCTTCAAATTCAATGATGTAGCTGCTCCCGGTCTGCCGGGTACGAATCGTTAGTTTTGGGAGGTAGTTTGATAGCGAGTCATCCCCCGCCTCAGTCCCGAAGGTATCCGGGCCTCGGCCACCCCCTTCGAAGGGAGACTTTTCGCTTCGTGGCTCTCCACTGTATTCCGAATCACTTTTGCCTTTTGCCGTTTCACTTTTATCACGCATGGCGTCGAATGCATTGTTGCAGATATTGAGGATGACCCGGCTAAAGTCTTCTGCAAATAGAGGAACTTCCTGAATGGTTTCATCAAACTCGAACTGGATATCAACATTGATGGGATTTTGAGAGGCTCGCATGCCGTGAAAGGCAAGGTTTACATACTCTTTGATCAGCGGATTTAAAGGAGTCGGATCGAGTTGACCGCTTCCTCCTCTTGAATGCTGAAGCATCGATTTTACAATACTGTCGGCACGTTTGCCATGGCTGTTAATTTTTTCAAGGTTTCCCATAATAAACTGCGCTGTTTCAGAAGCCGCCTCGATATTTCCGTTTTTCATCTCTTCAATCAATTCGTCTAAGAGATCTTTGCTGAGCTCTGAAAAATTGGTAACAAAATTGAGTGGGTTTTTTATTTCGTGTGCAATGCCGGCGGTAAGCTGTCCAAGGGATGCAAGTTTTTCCTGCTGTACAAGCTGTTCCTGGGTGGCACGTAAATTTTCTAAAGAGGAGTAGAGCTCCAGAGTTCTCTCTTCAATTTTCGACTCCAGGTTTTCATACAGGTGTGCATTTTCTAACGATACCGCGATCTGGCCGGATAACAACTCAAGAAAACGTACCCGGCTCTCAGTGAATACAGAGGTCTGTAAATTGTTTTCCAGGTAAAGTACGCCCTCCGACTGTCCCTTGTTGAACATGGGAAGGCACATTACAGATTTCAAATCATTTGCTTTTACTGCCGGATCGGCCAGGAATCGGCGATCTTTTGAAATATCATCCAGAACGAGGCTCTCTTTTGTGTTTTGAATATATTCGATCAGGCTTTCAGGTATTCGATTGGTTTCCTGAAGCGGTGTATCTGAAAATTCAGCGGGATTGTTCTTGTTGATGAAGCTGGCACTTTTTATATGCCAGTCATCTCCCTGTTTCATAATAATACATCCGGATTCAGCACCGGCATTTTCTATACTAATGTTCAACAGGGTCTTTAACAGCTTGTCCAGCACAACCTCTCCAGAAATAGCCTGGGCAGATTTCATTAGGGTATCGAGGTCGAGTGTTGAGCTTTCTGCAGAGCTGCTGCTTCCCTGTGAAGATGTCGATCCATCGTCCTGGGCATCTTTATCCAGGCCAATAAGAATTTTCGGAAAGCGGGTCTTCAGATCCTTCATTTTTGCTGCAGCTCCCCACTCCTTGTAAATCTGGTACGCTTTCCTCAGGTAATTTTCAGCAATAAATTCCTGACCGGTTTCAAGGTAAAACAAGCCCGTTCTTTCGAGTGAAAGAGCCTCTTCATTTAGAAATTCACCTCTTTCTGCCCCCTTGATTGCGAGATCGAAATGCCTTCTTGCTTTTTCTTCTTTGCCCTTACACCACGCCATCTCTGCCAGAAGCAGATCCAGTTTATGCTGATGATTTACGGGGCAGTACTTTGCCCATTTTTTGAACTGGGAGATATTCTTTTTTGCCCGACGGATCATCGGGTTACCCTCTCTGCCGCTCTTCTCACGCGCCGCGGCCATATTCACCAGTCCTTCATAGAACCAGAAAATTGCCACATCGTATTTTGCCAGAACCGCATCCAGCAATGGGCGGGTCAAAACAGCATGTTCCAGTGCTTGATCATACTGATGAAAAAGATACTTCAGCATCATATTATTTTGATGGATCAGGAAAGTGCCTGCACGGTCTTTTCTCTCTTCGTGAATCGGGGCCATCTCCTGTTCATCATAGGCTTCGCCGGAGAGAACCGTTGGATCATCTGATTTTCCGAGAAGATTTAGCGCAGCCTGTCGGTATGCCTCGTTATAATTGTAGTTAGTCTCCTGCTTGTATTTCAGCATCTGTTCGCTGAACCTCTTCATTTCGCGTTCTGACTCTTCGAGGGGTTTTCCGCCAAGGTAGATGTGATTGCAATAGATATTTACGTTGATGCAGGCATATTCAATGGCGCCGGTTTCAAACCCAACCTTGTAGGAGTAGAGGAATGGATCCAGGGATTTATGAACATGCTCGCTCCAGTGGTTGATGAGTGCGTAGATCGGCGTGTAAATCTGTGAAAGCCATTTTTTGGCTTCAAAGCGATCGAGCAACGCCAGCCCGATCTGTCCGAACCGGTAGCCGGTACTCATGTCCCCCAGCACCCCACACATCAGCAACCCGTATGTGGCAAAACCAAAAGCAGAAATTTCAGTTACCCCATATTTTAATGAAAGCCTGACCATGCGAAAGATGATAAAAGGCAGGATCTCAGGGCGTGCCCAGTAGACCGGCGAAGCAATATCGTTCAGTATCCTCAGAGCCGCCGCTTTGTGGGAGTTTGTCATTTCCGGCAGACCGGAGATGGTGTCTTTATCTTTGCCCATCAATTTGATCTTCGTTCTGATCAGATCAACCATGACAAATGGCAGAGGACCTTTTTTTGGAAACTTTTCTCCAAGCTGTTCCAGCACTTCCAGTCCGGTATCGATCGCTTCCTGGAGCTTATTCTGCGCTTTTAAGGCGTTTATCCGAATCGCATAGGGCCGAACTACATCCATCAGCTCTTTTCGGTTCTCCAGTACGGTGGTCAGCTTCTCCTCCATGGGCCCGAATTCACCCATA
>DATFJD010000086.1:0-2429 GCA_035269475.1 Halalkalibaculum sp. | reverse complement strand
ATGTCGAAAGAGTGTTCCTTCAGCTCTTCTATGGCCGCCGCACCATCTGCCACTGCGGTGCACCGGTACCCCTCATCCTGCAGCACCATGGACAGGGAATTACGTATTTCCTCTTCGTCATCGGCTATTAATATGGTTCCTATCATACCGTTGCTTCTTGTTTGATTTCCTGGGGTAAACTCAAGATGAATGTGGTGCCTTCACCCTCTTCAGACTCCACCTCAATAGTTCCTCCCATTTTTGTGATGATGCCGTGGCTAACGGAGAGTCCGAGGCCCGTGCCGCTTCCTACCTCTTTGGTTGTGAAAAAAGGCTCAAAAATACGGTTCAGCTCTCTATCCGGAATACCCTCCCCGATATCTTCAATAGCTATCTTGGTAAAATTTTCTTCCTGCCAGGTTGTGATGTCTATCTTGGCGTTTTTCATCCCTTTCATGGCATCTACCGCATTCAACAGTATATTTACTACCACCTGGTGGATATGATCGGGTACGCCTTCATTTCTCGGTATCTGCGAAGACAGATCCATGTTGAAAGTTACCGAACGGCAGCGGGCATCGTGTTTCAGCAGCCCGACTGCCGATTTTATGATTTCGTTGACATTCATCATTTCCGTTTTCAGGCTGGAAGGACGTGAAAAGTCCACCAGGTCTCGCACAATCTTGGTAATGCGCTGGATATGGTCGCGCACCTTTTTCAGCTGGTCCTGAATGAATGGGTCATCTGTTTTGCGCTGGCACACCTGCACCAGGGAAGAGATGGCAGTAAGCGGGTTGCCGACTTCATGTGCTACCCCGGCAGCCATATGGCCCACGGTAGCCAGGCGTTCGGATTGCTGAATCTGTTCCTCCCGGATCTTTAAATCGGTAAGGTCGCGCAGTATCTGAGACCGGCCAATAATTTCATCCTTCTCATTGCGGATAAAGGATTCAGAGAGGTTGACCAGCACCTTCTTGCCGGCTTTGTTAAGGCGTTCGGTCTCGTAGTTGGAAACATAGCCCCGGTAATGCATGCCGAAAGCCAGGCATTTCAACTCCTGTTTTTCGAGCAGGTCTTCGGGAATAATTTTTTCAACCGACTCACCGACGATTTCCTCCCTCTTCCAACCGAAAATCTGTTCCGCCCCGCGATTCCAGGAGGTAATCTCGTCATCGTTGTTCAGGGTGATGATGGCATCCGCAGAATTTTCTATGATGTTTCGGAACTGCTCTTCAGTCATTTCCAGCTGCTCCTGGTACAGCTCCCGGTAGTTGTAGACGGTCCAGGCCGCCCATACCATCAGGGAGAGGGAGACAATGACCCCCCTGGTAAAGTAGAGAAAGCGCATGTTTTCATCGGAGAGGTCTTCTATATAGACGAATTTGATAATTTCGAAAATGCCGAAGAAAAGTCCGAGTATCAGCAGGGAGGTAAACAGGAGGTACCCCATGCGGACATGCTTTAGAAAGTGAAAAAGACTCTTAAACATCGGAGAATTTGAATTTGGATAATATCGTCAAACCAAACGCTATATAAGCTAATGAAAGCATAAAAAAAAGGCGACCCGAATGTTCAGGTCGCCTTTAAAACAAGAAATAGGGATCTGAATTATTGAACGCTCAGTATTCCTTTCATTCCTGCGGCATAGTGTCCCGGGAAACTACAGAGATATTCATAATCTCCGGCTTCTTCAGGCGCGCTGAAAGATACCTGGGTGTTTTCACCGCCGCCAACCATGTCTGTTTGCTCAAGAATGACATCCGTCATGCCCGGAGCAATGTAGTTATTGTCTTTGGCTTTCATAGAAGCATTGACAAACTCCTGTGCGTCGGCATCTCCTTGAAGCAGCACAAAGTTGTGCGCCATCGCGGTAGCCGGCAGGGAGCTAATGGTAGTAAGCTTCACAGTCAGCTCTTCACCGGTTTCGGCACTGATGCCTTCCAGCAGGTAGTAGGTTTCTCCATTCACTTCAACGCTTTCTCCGACCATTACGCCGCCGGTCGTGTCTTTTACTACGTACTTCATACGGTCGATGCCGTATACGTCAATGGTACGGCCTTCGGCTTCCATAGTAGTAGTTTCGGTTTCTTCTGCAGAGCCTTCAGCAGATTGCTGCTGATCGGAACTGCCTGAACAGGCACTCACAATCAGTGCGAGTGAAAAGATAAATAGTGGGAATAGTTTCTTCATGGTATAGGGTTATTTATGTTTGGTCAATTTTAATGATTAAAAGATCGTTCAAAAATCAAGGGCACAAAATATGGTTTTCTAAAGTGAAAGAATAATGAAGATGATGCTTTCATTTTACTCCTTTAAAAGCAAATTACATCAGGGTTACGTTCAGTTTTATATCCCTTTTTGCTAGTATGTTGTATACATAAAAGATTATAAAAATGCCCTGGTTCATAACAAGTATTCAGACCCCGAAAGAATGGAAATGTTCCGGACCG
>DATFJD010000085.1:0-2900 GCA_035269475.1 Halalkalibaculum sp. | reverse complement strand
TTCCTTACAGAAATTGGCTAAGGATTTCTCTTTGGAGTCTATTATCTTTGAGCCGAATTAATTTTTTGAACCACACAGACAAAATTCATGGCGCAGCCCAAGTTCAGTACACATCTCGGAATGGTTGATATTTTACCGGACGAGGTTGGTAAATGGCAAGCAATTGAACGCATCATTCACGAGGAAGCCCGGAAGTTCAACTTCGAAGAGATCCGCACTCCCATTATGGAACAGACCGAACTGATTGCCCGGGGCGTGGGTCAGTTAACCGATATTGTCACCAAGGAGATGTTTGCCTTTGAACGGGGCGATGATCACTATGTGCTGCGCCCGGAATGTACGGCGCCGGTGGTTCGTGCTTATGTTGAACACCACCTCGAGCAGCGCGGTGGCTCGCAAAACCTGTACTATATCGGACCCATGTTTCGTGCGGAGCGTCCACAGAAAGGAAGGCAGCGCCAGTTTCACCAGTTCGGAGCAGAAATAATCGGTCCGGACGACCCTATTGCGGATGTTGAGATCATCTCCCTGATGCTGGCTATCTACAGGCGAATTGGCATTACCAACACAACCCTGAAGATAAATTCTGTCGGAGATCCGGAAAGCCGCGCCGCCTATAAAGAGGCACTTAAAAATTACTTCCGGCCTTACCTGGATGATATGAGCGAAATTTCCCGCGAGCGCTTTGAAAAAAATCCGATGCGTATACTGGATTCCAAAGAAGAGGAAGACCAGGACTTCATTGATGACGCCCCCGTAATTACTGATTATCTCAGTAAAGATACCGAAGCTCATTATGCAAAGGTCAAAACCCACTTAGATGAGCTGGATATCTCCTATTCTGAAGATCCCCACCTGGTCAGGGGACTGGATTACTACACCCGCACCGCATTTGAACTGATAAGTCCAGACCTCGGTGCCCAGGATGCCCTCGGTGGCGGCGGGCGGTACGACTTGCTGGTTGAGGAAATTGGCGGCCAGCCTACACCGGCTGTGGGTTTTGCAGCCGGCATGGAACGGTTGCTGATAGCCTGCGAAGAACTGGATATCACACTGGATGAAGATAAATCCGTAGACATTTACATCGTCACCATTGGCGATAATGCCAGGACCTGGGCCTTGAACCACCTGCCTAAATTACGGGCAAACGGTATTTCTGCTGCCATGGATTATATGGGGCGTTCCGTAAAAGCGCAGATGAAAGACGCAGACCGTGAAAACGCCAAATACACTATCATAGTAGGAGACAACGAACTGAAAGAGGGTAAATTCACTTTAAGAGACATGAAAGCCAGTGAGGAAGTAGCGCTGGATTTTGATAACATTGTGGAGAGATTAAGGCCTAAAAATTAATAGCGGCGGTTGCCGATAACGCTTTATTACCGAAAAATCTATCAGATGAAAAAGTACTATGCCATAGGGCTTTTTATTCTTGCAAGCGCACTCTTCGCCTATCACTTTTACGCGGCCGGCAATGCCGAAGAAAATATTGATACCTCCATTCAGGAAATTACGGCGAGGTTAAATCCACCGCTTTCGGTAAGCTATTCGAAAGTTGAAGTCAGTCCTTTTTCAGGTGATATTCGCTTTAGGGATCTGAACATAATAAGAGATCAGGATATCAGGCGTGCCCGTTCGGTTAGATTTGACTTCAGCTATTTCGATTTCTTAAATATCAGCCTTTTCGGAGCGGAGTATGGATTAAAAAGAATAAGTTCCGGAGATATTATATTTAGCCGTCTTTCCTTTACAAACCGGGCAAACCTGATGGAAATAAAGGTTGATTCCCTAACTGCAAATTACAGTGGGGATTTGTGGAAGCTTCTACGTATCGGGTTCAAAGATACTGCAACTGTCAGCGGCCATAGCCTGCGTGCTACGGGTACGCAATTTACTTTTTCCAGGCCCGGAGATTTCGGCATAATTAAAGCAGATACCGTGCTTTTGGATAACAGTTTAAGGGTTCAACCCAAGGGTGAATCTCTTTCAGGGAGTGTTTCCCTGCAGAGGCTGACATGGAATCCGCCTGCTTCCTTCGGGGATAGGTACCGGTTTTTTATCCAGGGATTCGGGTACCAGACAGATTCCATACCCTTCCGGGAAGCTGAAGTGAAATTCAACTACGAATCTCAAACCAACCTGTTGTCCATCCAAGATATGAGCCTTAGCTCCGAGCTGTTCACCGGTTCAATGGCGGGCGCCTTGCAAATTGATAGCGTCTCCTTTTCGGATTCTTCTATCGAGGATGCTTCCATTCAATTCGTTAACCTTGCTCCCCAACTTCAAAATTTTCTCTCCAATGCAGAAAAGCTTTTCGGTGTAACAATACCGATAGCTGACAGTACACTATCAATGAGCCTCTCAGGTACTGTTGATAACCCAAAGATCAGGCTAGGCGGTAACTAACGCCTGTCTTGAGATTTTTTCCCGACTTAGTGGCTTGCCACTTCGAATATCTATCAACCGGCCCGAAAGAGGTAATTGAATCATCCTCCCCTTGCGTCACATAATAGATCTTAAGCAAGGTCAGTTTAGATTGATTCCTGACCGGCTTCAGGTACATCATAAGGCTGCTGTGTATCCGCACCGAACTCGGGAGCACGGCTGAGGAAGTAGTAGCCCAATAAGCCACTGACCAGTGATCCCAGCAAGATCCCTACCTTCGAAAACTCAAGCAGGCGGAATTCTTCAACCGGGTCAAAAGAGAGGTTCGCGATGAACAGGGACATCGTGAAACCGATACCGGCCAGCAGTGCAACTCCATACACCACCTTCCAGGTTTCCTTGTTGCTCGCAAGTCCGGAGAATCCAAGCTTGGTAAGCAGCCAGGTTGAACCGAAGATACCGATCTGCTTTCCGAAAAATAGTCCGAGTGTAATACCCCACGTCAAGGGTGATAT
>DATFJD010000084.1:0-4250 GCA_035269475.1 Halalkalibaculum sp. | reverse complement strand
TTGTACTAACCCTCCAAGGGTTCCTAGCCCTTGGAGGGTTTATTCTTAAGTTGTATTTACACATTACCATAAATATGACAACTAAACCCCATGTTACCGCATCTAACATGATTATGCTATTGAATGAAAAATAGCGGTTATATACATTTAAGCAGATAATAGAGAAAAGATGTGTTTATTTTACTGTTAAACAGGTTTTAGGCCTTGGAGGGCGTTATGAGATTACGGAAATCTATACTAGTGATACTGTTACTTTCTTTTGGACTAACCGGCTGTTATACCCAGCTGGAATACTCTCAAAAAATGAAGAGGGTAACCAGCGAGAAATCCGATACCGGATATGCCTGGAGTGATGAAGATGAGGAAAAAGCTAATCTTACCGAAGCAGATTCCATCTACATTGCTGAAACCTACGGGGCAAAAGTAGCGCCTTATCGTGAAGGCGAGCAAGAAGCAGTGTATGAAGATGAGGATTACATCCCCATTCCATATAAGGATTATGACGTAGTTGAAACCTATGAGGCCTGCGACTGTGATCCCTATAAGGAGTACGTCATTTACAACAACTACTACCCCTCTTCCTGGGGCTATTCATCCTTCTACTCTCCGCATCACTATTACGGGTCATCCTTTTATGCGTTTGGGGCTCATTATGACTACTGGAGATATATTCACGGATATGATCATTTTCGAAGAGGGTTCGGTTTAGGATTTTACTTAACCTTTTATGGAGGATCTTACTACAGCCCGTTCTTCTATGATCCGTTTTACTACGGATACTATCCGGGATACTATTACAATCCCTATCACTACAGTAATTTCTACTATGGCGGAGGATATGCCGGATATATTAATGACAGGCGGTCAGACCGTCGCTACGGACCCAGAAGTATAGGTGCTGACAGGGTTCGCAATGGAAATACTGCCATAAGAAACCGTTCTGATATTACCAGAAGCAGAAAAGACGGCAATACCGTCCGTACCAGAACAACCGGTGTTCAGAGAACCAGGGGTACGGTGCAGCGCAGCGGAAGCACAACAACGAGAAACCGAGGCACCATCGGTAACTCAAGCAGAACCCGCTCGAACAACGGGACACGCAGCCGGGGAGCCGTAAAACGAAGCGGTGGAAATGATAACGGCAAAGGCGTTAGCAGAAGCCGTTCCGGTTCCAGCATAAATCGTGATCATCACGATAACAGGCAGCGTTCAAGGGTTACCAATTTAGGCGTAAACAGAAATAAGTCTCTTATGTCCGCACCCGTCCGGATCGACAGGGCTGAGATGGAATCCAGAATTCGCAAGCAGCGTATAAAGTCTCTTAATGATCCCCAAACCAAAAGAAGCTTTTTTGGACGATTTAAAAGCGTATTTGATAATGGTTCGATTTACAGCAGAAGCAGGTATAATTCAGGTACAAACCGAAGTTTTAAATCTTCCAGCCGAAGCCGTTCGAAAATTGGCAATACCAGCCGATCTTCCAGGAGTTCATCAGGTTCGAGCGTAACACGGTCCCGCTCGAGTTCCAAATCTTCCGGAAGTCGCTCACGAGGTTCTTCCGGCGGTTCATCCAGCAAGCGAGATCGCGGCAATAACTAATTTGATCTATTCATAACCTTCAAGGATTGTTTTTAGCCAGGACATTCCGGTTTCGATTCTAATACATCTATCCTTGAAGGATTTTAAATCACGATACTAAATTCAGGTGCTAAAGGTATGTCAAAATTTCGAGCACTCTTACTACTCCTGCTACTTGTCGCACTCACTGCCGGTCAACTTAAAGCCCAGGGAGCAAATGATGTGCTGCGTTACAGTTTACAGTATCCATCTTATGACCCGATAAGTATAGTGATGCCGGGTGTGAGTTCGCCGACGGGATTCGGTGCTTACCAGGAAAACCCCGCGTCTATGGCTTTATTTGAGGAAGGATTTTTTTCCTTCGGTCTCAGTAGCCGGTATGTGCAGGAAGAAAGTTCCTACCTCGGAACAAGCTCTGAATTTGACGATACCCAGGCCAATATCGGAGACATCGGCCTGGTTTATAAGGTACCCACCCAGAGGGGCCGGCTGGTCGTTGGCGGCGGATACAGCCAGACAACAGATTTTAACCGGGCTTTGTCGGTAAATGCCAGGAACAACCAGTCTACTATTACCGACTTCTATAATATAACGGCGGACGACAGCCTGTTTTTTGCTGCTTTTGACGCCTATGCCATAGATTTTGCGACGACAGACAGCTCGTTCAGTGAAACAGCCTCTATCTTTAGAATAGGTTTTGCCCAGTATCCCGGCATCAACCAGAACATGGAGCTTACCGAAAGGGGCGTGATGGGAGAGTACTCTGCCTTTATTGCAACAGAGTTCCAGGAAAATTTTATGGTCGGGGTATCCCTGGGCCTGCTCAATGGCAGCTATGACTATAACCGTGAATTCCTGGAGTCTGACACCCGGAATGACTACAACTTCCAGTTTATCGATACCGACGGGGACGGTGTGGGGGAAACGGACATTGACAATATATTAAGCACGGATACCATTAATTCCACTTTTACGGCATTCACGGCGCGTCTGGGTCTTCTGTACCAGTTGAACCCCTATATCAATATCGGCGCAAGTTACCAGTTTAACGGCAAGCTGAATATTGATGAAGATTTTAATACACTGATTACCACTACTTTCGATAATGGCGTGGTATTTGAAGATGATGCCCCGGGTCGATTTTCCTATAAAATAAAAAGACCCGACCGTTTCAATCTTGGAATCACTTTTAAAGATCTGAGTGGATTGAATGTATCGCTTTCTGCAGAGAATGTACGCTACTCCCAGGCCCGGATTGAATTTGAAGAGATAAGGCTGGGCAATGACGAGGATGCCATCAATGATACCATTGAATCGAACTTTAAAGACGTTTTTAATATACGGGCAGGTCTTGAATATGCTTTAAATCCCTATTTCACACCGCGAGTCGGTTATGCCTACTATCCCAGTCCGCAGCAAGAAACCAATAGTGAGCGGCAGTTTATCAGCGGAGGCTTTTCAGCTCAAATATTTGATAATGTAAAACTGGATGTGGGAGCCCAGTATTCCTTCTGGGAAGACCGGAATCAACTCTACAGCTATTTCGATGGCAACAATGTAGTTGGGGAGGTGGCAGGTGAAGAGGTCACCCGCTGGAATGTCATGGCCGGTGTGAAAATAGGCCTGTAGTATAATAATTCAGATATCCCGCAAATGACTAACCCATAGTAAATTTAGACTCCGTAACAGGGGAGGTTCTTTGAATAGAACCTCCTTTTTTTCTTTCTCGCTTCTTTGTCTGTCCTAACATTAAGTCCCCCAGCATTCCCCTCCGGCGAAGCAATAAGTTTTTATTCAAGTATTTTTCATTGCCCTTCGGTGTTCTCTTGCAGTAAATTTCATGGATTAAAGCAGGTCTTAAGTATCTGAAAAATTTAAGCTTAAAGAATTAATTGATTTAGCAGGATACTTTAATATTGCAAATACTTTGCAATATTGAGATAAAATATTTAACTATATAACTGCGGGATTTTTAAAAATTAAACGGGATATATAATTAAATTTGATCAGGGGTAACTCTATGCAAACAAAGTCACCTGCCCACTTCATTTTTCGTTGTTTCAAGTCATATCTAAGCAAGCCCATCTTTTTAACAGTATCTCTCTTACTTTTAGCGGGCTCAGTATATGCGCAAAATTCGTTGACCGTAAGCGGTACGGTTACCGATGAAGCTACCGGGGAAACACTGCCCGGTGTGAATATAGCCATTGTCGGTACCACAACCGGTACGTCAACAGACAGCCAGGGCCAATATGAAATTATGGTTCCCAGCCCTAACGACACCCTGCGATTCTCTTTTGTAGGGTATCAAACAAGGGTTGTACCGGTTCAGGGAAGGGCTATGGTTAATGTAGTTATGACCCCTGTAACCATCAGCGGTTCTCAGCTTGTGGTAGTTGGGTACAGCACCCAGAAGAAACAAGATTTAACGGGATCGGTTTCCGTTGTAGATCTGGAAAGCATGAATGCACAACCGGATGCACAGGTTGCCAATCAGCTTCAGGGGCAGGCATCGGGTGTTTCGGTTATCTCATCCGGTCAGCCCGGTGAAGAACCGGCAATACGCATACGGGGTATCAACACTTTTGGAAATAATGAACCTCTGTATGTAGTTGATGGAGTTCCTACCCAGAATATCAATGATCTTAATTCCAATGATATTGCATCCATGC
>DATFJD010000083.1:0-2485 GCA_035269475.1 Halalkalibaculum sp. | reverse complement strand
AACGCCTTCTGCTGTCAATCAGCGGAAAAGACTCTATGAGTCCCTCGTCCGGTAGAAACACTGCGGCATCACTTTCAAATATTGTGTTATCACTGAAGTCACCCATGATATAGGTGTCGGGATAGGATGAACCCTCAAAGGATATGCCGGCCTCTTTGCGTACGATGCTCTCCTTTCCGTCGCACCCCACAAGGCAACGGCACTCAAGGCTGAACTCCTGGCCAGAGCGGGTTACACTGATAGTAACGCATTCGTCGTTCTCCTCAATATTGTTGACCTCGGCGCCGCGAATCAGGGCATTGGGGTTAAGGCTATTGAGGTGCTCCTCCAGTATGCTTTCGGTAATGTGCTGAGGCAGCGAAAGAATGTAATTAAATGGCTTGGGACAGCTCTTAAATGATATGGAACCGATCTGTCCGCTGTCTGAGAAGGCAAGCCCGCGCTGTATTTTAATTCCCCGCTCTACGAAGCGATTGGCTATGCCCAGCGCATCAAAGAGCTCCAGAGAAACGGGATGTATCCCCAGGGAACGGGAGTGGTTACTTCTCTCCTGCCTTTTTTCAAGGATCACAAAAGGGATCTTTTTTTCATGCAGCAAACAGCCCATGTATAATCCGACGGGGCCGCCGCCGGCAATAATAATAGGGTAGAATGTTTCAAGTTGGTCAGTGTTCATAGCTCAGCAATAACCGGAATGGGAAAATTCGTTTTACCTTCCAGCCGGGAGGAACCTTGTTTCGCAATTCGGCCGCCGTATAGCTGCGCCTGATGGAAGTTAGGCCGTCTTCGGTGATGAACGAACTTCGGAATATCGGTCTCGAGAGCAGGTTAAACAGCAAATATCCGGAGTCGGTTCGTTCTATGTCGTTAAAAAGAACTTTTATCCTGCTCAGGGCCCGCGATTCCTCCATCAGCTGCTGAAGCTCTTCATCTTCCAGGTGATGCACCAGGTGATTGGATATTACAAAATCAAAGGCCTTTCCCTCTTCCATCAAAGCCGTTGATGAAATTTGGCGGAAGGTAATTTCAGCCGGGGTATCAATTTTCTCAATATATTCGCAGGCCCTTTCATCGGTTTCTATAGCGGTAATTTTCAGGTTGATCCGGTCATTTTTTGCCCAGCCGGATAGCTTGAGAGGAAGGTCACCGCCCCCGAAGCCAATATCGAGCAGGGTGTATGTCCTGCCAGAGTCTCCGCAGGCCGGCCGAATATTTCTTTTGTAGATTGATCTCCATCTTGAGATGAGTGCATTTATTACGGAAAACTGTTCATAGGTGTTGAAAAGCTCCTGTTTGTCACAATTTGGGTCATCCATTCTTTCCTTGGCATCTTTATCGCGATGTTCTAAATAAAATGGCATGCCGTTGAATGAATTAAACTTTTGTCAGGAGTCCGCTTTCTATGGTAAGCCCGGGTCCGAATGCCATGGCCAGCGCGGTCTCCTCCTTGCCGGATTGCTCTTTAAGCAGGTATTTCAGCACAAAGAATATAGTAGCGCTGCTCATGTTGCCATATTCATTGAGCACATTCCGCGAGGCTTCCAGCTGTTCGGGCCTAAGGCCGAAATTATCTTCGATTTTGTCAAGTATGGCTCTCCCGCCGGGATGGATGGCCCAGTATTGAATATCATCCAGTTCCCGCTCGTAATTATTGAACAGGGGAAGAACCGCGGTTCTAAGGTTCGATTTGATGATCTCGGGAACGTAGGTGGAAAGCACCATATCGAAGCCGGTGTCACCTATGGTCCATGCCATGTCTTTTTCGCTGTTTTCGGCAACGGAAGCGGAAAATTGATCGAGCCGAAAGCCGCCTTTCTTTGGACTGGAACTGCTTACAATTGCCCCGGAAGCGCCATCTGCAAATACGGAGGCTGAAATCAGGTTGTCCGTCGCTTCGGAGTCCTGAAGGTGGATGCTGCACAGTTCCAGACAGATCACCATGACTTTGGCATTCGGATCTGATTCGCAGAATGATTTGGCCATTTTTAAGGCAGGGAATGCGGCAAAGCATCCCATAAATCCGAGGTGAAATCGCTGCGTTGACGGATCCAATCCTAAGTTTTTTACAATTTCAAAGGCCGGTTCCGGGGCAAAAAAACCGGTACAGGAGACGGTTATTACGTGCGTGATCTCCTCTTTCTTTGTGGAATCGTTTTCATTAAGCAGCTGTCGGGCCAGCTCTACGAACATCTTCTTGGCGTGCACGGTATACAGTTCATTCCGGGACCCGGTAGAAGGGGTTTTCAGGGAGCCGTCTTTTTGGAAAAAGAAAGGGTCGTGGCCGTTTTTCCGAAAATCGTTGATGACCGTATGTCTCTTATCAATGCCGGAGTTGCTGTAGATACGATGTATGATACTCCGTGTAGCCCGCTCGCTGCCTACATACTCTTTCATGCGTTCCCGCAAAAATTTCTGCCCGAAAGAATGATCAGGGACCAAGGTTGAAATATTCTCAATAAATACGGCCATAAAGTAGCATTAGGTG
>DATFJD010000082.1:0-2839 GCA_035269475.1 Halalkalibaculum sp. | reverse complement strand
AACTGACGACAAAGCAGCAAAGATCCTCGAACATCCCATCTCTGAGGAACCTTCCGATCTGAAGGATATACTCAAGCTGATTGAAAATGAAGTGGATACCTCCGGTCTGAACCCGGCTTCAGGCAGGCACCTGGGCTACATTCCCGGTGGCGGTATATATCCTTCGGCGCTGGCAGATTTTATAGCTGCCGTCAGCAATCGCTATGCCGGCGTATTTTTTTCTTCCCCCGGAGCCGTACGCATTGAAAACATGTGCATCCGGTGGATGTGTGACCTGATCGGTTACCCGGAAAGTTCAGGGGGCAACTTGTCATCCGGCGGTTCCATTGCGAACCTTACCGGCCTGGTTGCCGCCAGAGACCACTCGGGTATAGCCTCTAAAGATTTTAAGAAAGCGGTAATTTACACGACACAACAGGTTCACCACTGTGTGATCAAGGCGATAAGATTTGCCGGCTTGGGTGATGCTACCATACGTACCATAGAAATGGACCGGCGATATCGTATGAAACCGGAATTACTGAATGAACAGATAAAGCAGGATAAAGAGGAGAGTAAACTGCCGCTCATCATTTTTGCCTCGGCAGGTACAACCGATCTCGGCGCCGTAGATCCCTTGAATGAGATCGCCGGGATTGCCGAAAGACATAACATCTGGTTCCATGTTGATGCGGCTTACGGCGGGTTCTTTCTGCTTACCGAACAGGGTAAGAATAAAATGAAAGGTATTGAGAAAGCCGACTCCGTCACCATTGACCCCCATAAAGGACTTTTCCTGCCCTACGGCTCCGGTGCACTGTTGGTCAGAGATGTTCAAAAACTGTACGACTCCCAGCATATGACGGCCAACTACCTACAGGATACCCTCTCAGCCACCGAAGAGCTCTCCCCGGCGGACCTGTCTCCGGAGCTTTCCAAACATTTCCGGGGGCTACGCATGTGGCTGCCGCTGAAACTGTTTGGAGTCAGCCCCTTTCGTGCCGCCCTCAATGAGAAGCTTGAACTGACGAACTACTTTTACAGCGAAGTGCAAAAAATCGAGGGCATTGAAGTGGGACCTGAACCCGAACTTTCCGTCATGTTTTTCCGGTATTTGCCATCTGATAAAAATACCGGCGCCAATGAGTTCAATAAAAAACTGGTTAATGCCCTGCATAAAGACGGCAGGGTCTTTCTCTCTTCAACCAATATTAATGATACCGTGTACCTGCGATTGGCTGTATTGAGTTTCCGAACCCATCTGGAGGATATCGACCTGACGCTGGAGCTTTTGAAAGAGAAAATAGCCGATTTAGAAGGTAATCTTCCTTGAAACTGTAGCCTTGTCCATCACAAAATACTTCCGGCAACTCTTTTTACGGTCACTTTGTACCGTTAGTTATAAATGATCCCACAGGCAGCATTTTATACCGGAATAGAGAAAAACACTGCAAGGAATAGGAATACTCCCAAAATGATACCCACCATAAAAATATTATAGGATATTCTAAGCAGTTCATACTTGCGGGCAAGAACACTGCCCAGGCCGTAGAGGTCACGGGCCATGGAGTCGTAAATTCTCTGTTCATCAACCATAAGCTCTTCAATGCCTTCTACAAATTCTGCCCTTTCCATATTATGATAATTGCCGAAGAAAAGAATATTGGCACGATTGGCGCGCACATCTTCCAGCGTTACCGGCTCCTTGCTCACGCGAGGGCGGGCGGCGCGAATAGCATAAACCAGCGAGCCCAGGCAGGACACCAGCAGGGCGGCCGTGGGCCAAAGCAGCCATAGATTGGTGTCAAGCTTTGGAGAGATGGAAGCGATAATGATAGATATGATGATACCGTTAATGCTGATCATGATATTCGATTTGTTATCGGCTATTGCACTCAGCTCAACATGAGTGCGATAGGAGGTGCGAAACATATCCGATATACCGCGTTTACGGGATCCAAGCTTTTTATCCTTTTCCGTTTTGTACCGATTTTCATCGGAGGCCCCGTTTTTATTTGCCTTCTCCTGCCCCGTGTTTTCCGCATCCGCGGATGGCTTTTTTTCTTCGTCCATCATGCTTGCCTTTTATTCAAAAATGAAAATATACAAAAGAACCCGGTTCAATAAGCATCCTTCCACCTATATTTTAACGAGCTGCTTTTCATTTAACCCAATCGCATCAATGAGCTCATCAAATCGTTCATCGTCTCGGATATCCGCCCAAATCGGATTTGTTTTAATAAACAGTATGCCTCCAAGATGCTCATCATATGCCCGGTGCAGGTAGTCAAAGACTTTTTCCTTATTCCCGAGGCCAAGATGTACAACTGCAAAATCCATAGCCAGTGACACCTCTTTATCTTCGTCCTCGCGCTGCTTCATCATGTTCAATATCTCCTCGGCCTTTTCTTCCTTGCCAAGCTTTCCGTAAATGTATCCCAGCTGAGTTATTCCTTTAAGCTTTTGACCAATAGAATTTCGGTAACCTTCGAATATCTCCTCCGCCTTTTCATACTCCCCCAGGGCTACATAAGCCCAGCCTTTTCCCTCTATGGCAGTACGGAAATTTGAGTCAAGGTCAAGCGTTTTATTGAATTGCCCAAGAGCTTTCTCATTTTTACCGGCATTGAGATAGGCCCTCCCCAGCTCTGCATTGATTGTCAGGGAAAATGGATCCTGAACCAAGGCCTCTTTCAGAATACGAATGGCCTGCTTGTTCTTGCCCTGAACTTTTAAAAACAGGGCATAAGCCTGTTTTACATTCGGCGATTCAGGACCCAGAGCCAAGGCCTTCTCAAAATATTTGGCGGCGCCTTTAAAATCCCAGTGCAGCAATATCTTCACCAGTGCCAGGGCAGTA
>DATFJD010000081.1:0-4363 GCA_035269475.1 Halalkalibaculum sp. | reverse complement strand
ATAGTACTGAAACTGAGTTTGACAAGCTCTACCTTTCAGGGTTCTACTTCTCTTTTGGATTTAATTAATATCTTAAAATGCAAGCTTCAAACAACTTCGAAGACCTCGTTGAAATCGTAAAAATACTTCGCAAAGAGTGTCCCTGGGACCGTAAGCAAACCCATCAGAGTATCAAGGACAACCTGATCGAAGAGGCTTACGAAGCCATAGAGGCCATCGACCGTGAAGATTTTGAAGAGTTGAAAAAAGAGCTCGGCGATCTATTGCTTCACGTGGTGTTTCACAGCAGGATGGCCACCGAAACACAAGATTTCAATATCCAGGACGTAATTTACTCCATACAGGAAAAGCTTATCCGAAGGCACCCTCATGTATTCGGAGACACCAAAACAGAAGACGAGCAGGAAGTAGCGGCAAACTGGGAAGCCATCAAAATGAAAGAAGGAAAAGAGTCGGTACTCGACGGGCTGCCGGCCCATCTGCCCTCCCTGATAAAAGCGCAGCGCATGCAGGAAAAAGCTGCAAATGTCGGTTTTGACTGGCCCGAATGGCGTCAGGTCTGGGATAAACTGGAGGAAGAGCTGGGGGAACTGAAAGAAGTTCTGGAAGAAGAGAATATCGAAAAGAGCAAGGAGGAATTTGGGGATCTCCTGTTCTCCCTGGTTAATGTAGGACGATTCTTTGATCTCAATGCCGAAGACAGCCTGAGAATGACCAACAATAAATTCATAAAACGATTCCAGTATATAGAACAGCAGATTCAAGACTCCGATAGAAACATGAACGAAGTGTCACTGGAGGAGATGGACGGTATCTGGGAAGAAGCCAAATCAAAAGCCTGAAATCCAAAAAACTGTTCTGATTAATAAAGCAATAATTAAGAATTTTGTTACGCAAACGCTAGAGAAGCTTTTAGCGTTATAAACTTGTGACAGCATCGCGATTATTTATTGGCATACTTGCAGTTAACCCTGAATTTTATTCATCTCGATGTTATATTAGGATAAATTTTACAGCAGAAAAGTAACTATAAAAATTGGAGTAAAAGAATGGCTGAAAGCTTAGAGAAAGAGAAAGTAAATGATATTGACTTAAGTGAGTTTCCACATATTAATCAAGGACTTGCCGGAATTGTTGCTTTTTCGACAACCAAAAGTTTTATAGACGGTCAAAAAGGTGAGTTGATCTACGCCGGTTATGACATAGATACCCTGGCTGAAAATGCAACTTTTGAAGAAGTATGCTTCCTGTTATGGAATGACCGGCTGCCGAACCAGGAGGAGTTGAACAGCCTGAACAATCAGCTTCGATCCGAGCGGGAGCTTCCTGAACCTGTACTGAATTATATCAGGTCGACAACAAAGAGTGCTGAGCCGATGGCCGTATTGCGCACCAGCGTATCCATGCTGTCCGATTTTCATGAGAAACAGGCCGGTGCTGCGGATGAGTTTCGCCAGAATAAAGCCATTTCAATAACCGCTAAAATACCCACTATCATTGCCGCTTTCGATCGTTCAAGAAACGGTTTGAATATTGTGGACCCGCTCAATGAAGGAAGTACCGCATATAACTTTCTCTACATGCTAAATGATGAAAAGCCCGGCGAACAGGCCGAAAAAACCATGGATCTGTGCCTCATCCTCCATGCGGAACACGGCATGAATGCTTCAACCTTCACCGGCCGTGCCATTTGCTCTACGGAATCTGACATGTACTCTGCTGTTACAGGTGCCATAGGGGCGCTTAAAGGTCCACTGCACGGTGGCGCCAACCAGGCCGTAATGGGTATGCTGATGGATATTGAAAAAAACAATTCCGACCCTGTTGATTATATCAAGGAGCGTTTGCAAGGAAAGCATAAAGTGATGGGGTTCGGACACCGGGTCTATAAGACCATGGACCCAAGAGCCCGTATCCTTCGTGGCATGTCTAAAAAGCTTTCAGAAGAAACCGGACATGAAAAGCTCTATGAATGGTCCGAAGCCATTTTGAAGACCATGAAGGATGAGAAAAATATTGATCCGAATGTTGACTTCTTCTCAGCTACTGTGTATTACTCGATGGGAATCAAACCCGATCTCTATACTTGTATTTTTGCCATGAGCCGGGTGTCGGGATGGACCGGGCACTATATCGAACAGGCTGAAAATAACCGCCTTGTTCGACCACGTGCTCATTACACCGGAGAAAAAAATCTCGAATGGGTTCCCGTCGAAAAACGGTAATCACCCAGGCATTGCCATTCGCAAACCGCAGGTTTTCAGCATTTACTGATTACAAGTTCTGTTAGAGAAGCAGTATTTACAACTATCTAACACTGTGATCATCAATAATGCTGAAACCTGCGGTTTCTTTTTTTGACTTAATGTGCTGTTGCCGGCCGTCCTACTTATATTTCGCCTACTCAGATTTGTTCAAAAACAGAACCAGTTGTGCAGGGAAAACCCATAGTTTTCTGCAGAACCTGCGCTTGACCTCTTTCTTGCTTATTATCCTGCCCTGTACCCCGAACAGTTAATTCATACTTGCAAGCATAGGAAACATTGAAAGCGAAAACACTTCAGCAGATAAACCTCTTTCGTCTCCTTGACATAGCAGGGGCTACCGAATTTGGCAAAAAACACGGATTCGACTCCATCAAGAAATACTCAGCTTTTACGGAGCAAGTACCCATCCACTTCTACAGCAACCTTCTTCCCTACATAGAAGAAATGAAAGAGGGCAAACCGGACGTGCTTTGGCCGGGCAAGGTCGATAAATATGCGGTATCGGCGGGAACGACCGGGCAGGGGAAACATCTCCCGTTGAGTTCCGACCGGCTTGCCTCAGACCGCGTTTATATGAAAGAGCTTGCTTTTTCATATTTCAAACAGCGGCCCAATCCTTTCCGGCTTCTGGGGAAGCACCTCAGTTTACCCGGATCGGTAGAACAACACGGTTCCAATCAGATTGGAGAGATCAGCGGTTTTTCCGCCCTTGATTCTCCATCCTGGTTGCGGCCCTTTCAGCTTGCTGATCCTATTTCACTCACCCAGCTCAGTTTCCAGGAGAAATTCGACCTGCTGCTGAAAAAAGCCCTGACTGCCAATCTTAAAGTGATCACGGCTGTACCAAGCTGGATACTGACTCTTTTTCAGCAGGCCATCAGGCAAACCGGGGCTGATAATATTGAAGAAATATGGCCTAACCTTAATCTGCTTGTTTGCGGAGGGGTTAAGCTTTCGAACTATCGCCCCCACCTGGATAAACTCCTGGGTAATTTAGATCCCGATTATATCGAGACCTATGGCGCATCGGAAGGGTACCTTGCCTACAGCGATGACCTTGAGCGTGATGACCTCAAACTGGTAACCGATAACGGCATCTTTTTTGAGTTTATTAAAGAGCCGCTTCCCGATAAAGATGCCCTTTCCATTCAGGATGCCATTCCGGTCTGGGAGGTAGAAAAAAAGGTGCCCTATGCCGTAATCGTATCTACGAATTCGGGATTATGGCGCTATGCCCTCCGTGATGTTATTGAATTCACATCCACCGAACCACCAAGAATTGTGGTAAAAGGCAGAATAAGCGAGATGCTTGATGATTATGGAGAAGGACTTTTTATCTACGAGGCCGAAGAAGCTCTTTCAGAATCCCTAAGCGAAATGAACCTTCAAAGAGGTACCTTCACCATCGTACCCCGGCTGCCAACCGAAACGGATACCCCCTACCATCACTGGCTGGTTCAGTTCAGCAATCCCATACATACCGACACCCTGAAGCGGCTTGCAGAAAAAATAGACGGGAAACTAAGGGATATAAATCGGCACTATGCTATCCGTCGCGAAAGCGGCACGCTGGCCCTGCCCAAAATAAGCAGCATCTCACAAAACGATATCAACCGCTGGATGGATGCCTGTGACAAAGTCAAAGCCCAGGGCAAGCTGCCAAAAATACTCAGAGAGAATATAGATCTGCTTTTGTGACGGTTTGGTTTTAGTCACAGATTTGCACAGATACGATTGATCTAATTTACTTTCTTAAGCAATAATAGGTTTCAAGCTTGGACGCTTGAAACAGCCCCGAGTAATGAAGAAGCCAAAATCAGTGCTAATCTGTGGCTAAAAACTATTTTACTACCAGGTTTACAATTCTGCCGGGTACAAATATTTCTTTTACAATTTCTCCCTCCGACAGATATTTCTGTACATTCTCCTCCTCTTTGGCCGCCTTCAATACAAACTCCTTGTCTTTGGCCTTATCCCGGGGCACTTCAATATCCGCACGCACTTTGCCATTGACCTGTATCGGGTAGAGCTGTGTATCGGAAACCAGGTATTCCTTCTTGAATTCAGGCCAGGGCTCGTAGGCAATGGTATCTTCA
>DATFJD010000080.1:0-4563 GCA_035269475.1 Halalkalibaculum sp. | reverse complement strand
TCTTCAAATCTTAAAACCAGCAGATCCTCGAATATTCCGAAACACATATTGCCGTTGATCAGCCAGCCTACGCCACCCATCTGCTTCTTTTTTTCAAGCAGTTCATTATCGATGAAGAAGTGATCTATTCGATCTTCCAGTTTACTGTTGTACGACATATCCCGTCTATTTTGACCTTTTACAATAAATTAAGGCTTGTAAAGGCTTATGCCAATGAGAATATTCTAATTCACAAGCTGATGATGCGCAAAGAATTAAGCGCTTTGCTACACCTAAACATATTCAAAACCATTTTCTTTTGCTATTTCAAGCCGGTTTATCCTCTTTTTAAATTGATTCAGGGCATAGTCCGTAAAATCCTCTTTCCTAAGTCCGAAAGGCATAGGATCATAGGGCTCAAATATCTCATCAATTACACGAAGGGCAATTTCAAGTAAATGCTCCATCCGCTGCTGTAATTCTGACCATAACTCCGGATTTTCGGCGATCAGCCGGCTCAGCAGGTAGATGCCATAGGCAATATGGCGAGATTCATCTTTTTTCAGGTAGGCAATGCCACGGCGCAGTCCCGGCATAAGGTTATTCTGTTCCAGCATGGCATAGTATGCGTGATACCCGGTTTCTGCCAGCGTGCCTTCTACAACCATATTGTAGGTAACAGAGGCGTTGATTTGAGCCTTTGGGGAAACATCATCGAGCAGGCGGTTCATGGCATTGGGCAGCTCATCATAGAAGAGTTTTTTATAACCGGCGGTGTGGAATCTGCTATAGTCGACCTCTTGCTGCACTACTTGCTCTATAAACCTGTTAAAAAAATCTGTATGCTTAGCCTCTTCCCAGAGAAAGGTAGTTAGATAAAGTTCTTCCTCCAGCCTTTTTTCTCTTGCAATGACAGAAATTAATGGGAGAATATCTTCGGTAACCGATTCTTCTCCCGCAAGAAAGAGGGAAGTAAGATGAAGAAGTACTTCCTTTTCACCTGCACTCAAATTTTCCCAGTCTTTTCGGTCCTCTTCAAAATCAATTTTTGATGGATTCCAGGTACCCAGCTGCTTTGCTTTTTCAAATAATTTCATCGGGAAGCTTTCACGGTCTAGGTTTTTGCCCCTATCAGTTATAACGGATGGCGGAAATTTCCCTGCACGATCCGGTTCATTATTTCCAGTTTCAGCAGTGCGGGAACCCTCTTGCGTGGTGTCGTTTTCACCCGGAAAGTATGAGGGAATGGAGATGGCAGATTGTAGAAGCTCTTTTGCTGCGGCGGTATAACCGGAAAGGGAGAGGAGGCTGCCTTTTTTCAACTTGATCTTTCCCTGGATGAGAGCCATCATCGGCTCGGTCTTACGATCAAATATATCTTTCCAATCTTTCTTTTTTCCGGTGATTATATAGTCTGCCTGTTCTGTATCACCGCTTTGGCAGATTCTTATATCCTTACATTGTCCGTGCCATAGATCCAGAAAAAGGCAGTTAGCAGCCTCGCCTTCAATTTCCATAACCAGGGCCAGGGTCCACTCCCAGTTTTTGGCTGCTTCGCGGTATTTGCTATTGGTGTTCAGATGATCTTTCCAGCTTTCTGCCCACGCATCTGAAAATATTTCTAAACTCATGGTACTTTTCATTTGTATAAATTTCACTACCATTAATATGAGTTTTATTTATTATGAAATGAAATAAACTTTAAATCGTCTAGTCATTAAGAGCAGCCTGCAACCGGGGCACAAATCGAGCCTCTGAAACTTTTTAACGTGATAACGTATAAAACAGCAACCGGAAACAGGATTTTATTATGAACAACAAAAAAAGAGAACGGGTAAACAGGCTTAAAAATGATCTGGCTTGGCTGGATCCGGAACAGGAGTTGGTTCACAAAGAAGAGGAAGTTTCTTATCAGAAACCGGAGACTTTAAAAGAATCTCTCAGCCGTGGCTTTCGAAGTGTTCTGGCTATTATCATTTGCCTGGTGATTCCTGCATTGTGGTATTTCGACTGGAATCCCTCAACCTTTGCTGATAAAACATCTGAAGCGGTAACCGGATTTTTAGAGCCCGGTACCGTCTCGGCACAGGATGGCATTGCACCCTTGCCGCCTGTACCGGACCTCCCGGCTATATCTTCCTTTGACGGAAACATGGTAGATTATACCTCTGCAATGAAAGAGGCCGGTTTATTGGAGTATTTTTCAGCGCCTGCAATACGTGCTTTTTATGAAAATGGAGTGACTATAGAATACCTTAAGGACCTGAATGAAGCCGGGATGATTGAAGATCTCTCTTTTCCTGCAATAACCGCTTTTTTTCAAAATGAGATGCCGCTGGATTATTTAAGCCGGTTTAAGGATGAAAATATGCTGGAGAAGTTATCATTCCCTGCCGTTATTGCTTTCCAACAAAACGGGGTGAGCTTTGAATATCTTATGACACTTGATGCATCAGACTACCTTGAAGAGCTTTCGTTTCCTGCGGTTGTGGCTTTTTACCAAAACGATGTAAGCGTTGAATTTTTGGATGAACTCAAAAACAGGGATTTACTCGAGGACCTATCTTTTCCCGCAGTAGTTGATATGTTCAACAACCGTTTGCCTTTCCGGTGAGCGCATATCGGTACTATGAAAAAATAAACCAAAATGGTTTAAATTTGAAAATTTAAACTAAAATGGTTATATAAGGGATGGAGGTAATATTATGAACCCTTATATAGTTTTAATTGGCGATATCGAAGCTTCCAAAGACCTGGAGAAAGAGAAGAGATACCAGGTGCAGAATAAGCTAAAGGAAGTTTTTGAGGAGTTAAACAGTTCCTGTTCAACCATTGAATCGCCTTATACCGTAACTCTTGGTGATGAATTTCAGGCCGTTTTCTCACGCGCAGACCGGCTTTTTATCCATGTATGGAAAGTACTTGCCGCCCTTCACCCGGTTAAAGTCCGCTTTTCTATAGGGGTTGGCCAAATTACCACCTCCATCAACAGGGAACAATCTCTGGGCATGGATGGGCCTGCGTTTCACCTGGCAAGGGAGGGGGTAGAGCAACTTAAAGAAAGCGGGTACCTGTTTAATATATCGGTACAGGGTGAAAAGAGTTCGTATTTAAGCGCTATGAACAATAGCCTGTACTTGTTCTCAGATCAGGTTCGTTCCTGGAATAAAAACCGGCTGTCTATTTTGTATATGATGGAAACCGGCATGAATTACAAGCAGATCACCGAAGAACTGGGTATTTCCGAACCTGCTTTTTACAAGAATAAAGAGGCAGCCTCCTTAGAGGTCGTAATTGATCTGTTCAAAGATATTTCTGAAATCATAAACGATTGGGTGATTCATGAACTACGTGATATTTCTTACGCTGCTGAATCTGATTCTGATTTCAAGGCTTAAGCTGCTGTTCAAAGATCAGGGTGCCGGTAGAAAGGACGCCATTATAATGGGTCTATTTCCATGCCTGCTGCTTCCGTTTTTACAGTTTAACATTAGCTGGGTCAGTCTTTTAGTCTGGCTTATTGCCTATCCCTGGCTTTTCCTCTTAACGGAAGGCAAACCGGACAGACAAAACAGAAACCGGATGATAATGTTATTGCTTCACATTGTTGTTACCGGCATCCTCGCAAGTCCGTTGTTTAACTTGCAATTGAACAGCTTAGCGGCAGGGATTGAGCAATTTATCTATGAAGTGCTGTTTCTTAATCCGGGAGCTGATTTCAACTGGGCGACTGTTCATCTGGTATTTTTCGGATTTCTCTTGGTGATCAACGAAACCAATATCCTGCTGCGTTACCTGCTGAATGTCTTCAGGCTAAAGCCTATTGGTGAAAAGGGGAAAAAGACAGATGAAAAGGAGTACAATACCGGACGCTTAATAGGGATATTGGAAAGAATTTTTGTATTCTTTTTCGTGCTGCTCGGACAGTTTGCAGCAATAGGATTTATCCTGGCTGCAAAGGGGGTGGCAAGGTTTCAGGATTTCAAAAGCCGAACTTTCGCAGAGTACGTGCTTATAGGCACGTTGCTTTCAACGCTTCTGGCTATGGGTGTAGGCTACCTTGTAAAAGTAATTCTGATGCTTTAGGCCCAAAGGATTGCCGGTATTCAGGAATAGAGCATATAGAGGAGAATAGTGATGAAAGTGAAAGTAAGAACAGCTTCAGATTTTAAATTTTCTTCCCTGATAAACTCAGCTAGTTGTTCGTAACTATAATTTATTTTATGGGTAAATTGCCTGATCATAAATGATGATATTACTTTATTGTCTACAGAGAAGAGAAATTTTGAACCGCTTTGTTACAGAAAAGAGGGGAAGCACCTGTCTGAAAACATCTCTTTCTTTCACGGCTCTCAGTGAGCACAGGTTTCATGGTCTTGGGATTTTTAATCAGCAACCACTTTGAACTATACCTGATCATATTCCCAGAGTTCGCCTCGAAATGCCAGAAGTGCCAGAAGGCTTGCAAAAACCACGCTTATTATTGCCCAAAGCAGAATGCTGCTTATGGTAACACCGTTGTCAATCAGCCATCCCATCATAAAAGGACTGAGTGCCGTACTGAAGACCATAAGGGAGGAGAAC
>DATFJD010000079.1:0-2514 GCA_035269475.1 Halalkalibaculum sp. | reverse complement strand
AGTTCAAACCTTGCGGGATCAGGTTGGCAACCCGACCGACGTTTTGCATTGAAAAAGATCATAATCTGCATCAAGCGTCTACGCTTAATATGATGGGGAAATTACCGGTGTCGTATTTTTAATACACTGTTTTGAAGGATTCTGCTCCGGTACAAACGGGATTTATTTTAGCGTAAGCGTTTAATATACGAGGCTACAAGCCTCTCCGAGCGGTTATTTTAGTTCAAACCTTGCGGGATCGGGTTGGCAACCCGACCGACGTTTTACTACGCAAAAGTTCATAATCTGAAACAAGCGTCCACGCGTGATATGAATGGGAAATTGTGGGCGTATTATTTTTTAATACGCTGTTCTGAGGGAGTTCTGCTCCCGTATTAATTATTGACGAATTTGTTTCAGAAAAATGAATTTTATAACTAAGCTAGCTTCACTCCTCATAAAAACGCTTGCCCGAGGATGCATACTCCTTCAGGATCGGTGCCGGTTTAAAACGAATGCCCACCTCATTTTCAAATTTTTGCATCCGCTCAACAACTTCCGCAGCGCCCAGGCGGTCGATGTATCGAAACGGTCCGCCCAGGAAGGGTGGAAATCCAAGTCCGAGTATGGCACCCAGATCGCCATCGGTGGCACTTTCAAGGATATCCTCCTGCAGGCATAGGGCTGCCTCGTTAATCATCACAAGGGCCATGCGCATTTGCAGGTCTTCTGTTTTAATGGATTTTCGGCCCGACCCTCCGAAATAGTCGTATATCTCCGGGTTCGGTTCTTTTTTCTTCTTTTTGGAGTCCTGTTGTTCGTATTTATAAAATCCCTTTTTATTCTTTTTGCCTTTATATCCGTCATCAAAGAGTTCCTGTGGCTTGGCACTGGGCTCCACGCCTCGTTCCGAGAACATCGGATTCAGTACTTCGGTGATATGCGCTGCTACGTCAATGCCCACTTCGTCAAAAAGGGCAGCCGGACCGACGGGGAAGCCGAAGCTTTTCATATCTTTGTCGAGTTGCTCTATGGAGACGCCTTCTTCCAGAAGCATCAGGGCTTCGTTCATAAAGGGGGCCAGAATGCGGGTAGTGTAAAAACCGGGACCGTCATTAACGACAATAACGTGCTTGCCCTGCTGTATGCCCACTTCCCGTGCGGTTGCCGTCACCCAGTCGGCCGTCTCATCGGTCTTGATAATTTCAAGCAGCGGCATTTTAGGGACCGGCGAAAAATAATGCATGCCAACTACCTGATCGGGCCGCTGCGAAGCTTCCGCAATTTTTGAGATGGGCAGGGAGGAGGTGTTGGATGCAAAAATGCAGTGCTCCGGGACGAATTCTTCCACCTCCTTTACGATATTCTGCTTTAGATCCAGGTCCTCAAAAACAGCTTCGATGACCAGGTCTACATTTTCAAACCCTTTGTAGGAATCGGTGGGAGTAACCAGCCCGGTAATGCGATCCCGTTCAAAGGAAGAGATGATACGCTTGCTTGCTTTTTTATCCAGTTCTTCCCAGATAGCCTGTTCGCCCTTGGCAGCCGGTTCGATCTCCTGGTCTTTGAGCAGCACCCGGTAATCGTTGTTTACGCTGACATCCGCAATGCCTGAACCCATGAGGCCTGCACCCAGGATACCGATTTTGTGGACGTCTCTTACCTTCTCTTCATCCGGATTTTTCTTCGCGCCTTGCATGCTGAAGAACAGGTTTACCAGGGCTTTGGACTCCTTGGTAGCGGCCAGCTCGCCGAAGCCTATAGATTCTTTTTCGAGCCCGGCTTTAAAACCGTTTTTATAACCCTCTTCAATACAGTCGATAATTTTGAATGGAGCCGGGTAGTTGCCTTTGGTATTGCCTTGAGCACGTTTGCGTGCCTGTGAAAAAATGATCTTTCGCCCGATAGGGTTGCCTTCCAGCAATTTGGCACCGAGTCCGCGCTTGTCCTTGCGGCTGAACTTGCCCTCATTAATTTTGGCAACAGCCTTCTTAGCTGCAGTAAGAATGGCGTCCTTATGAGTCAGTTCATCCACCAGGCCCATTTTGTAGGCTTGCCGCGGGTAGATGTTCTTGCCGGTCAATTCGTAGGTCAGGGCATTCTGCAGGCCGATAAGCTTTGGCAGGCGCTGGGTGCCGCCGCCTCCCGGAAGCAGGCCCAGCTTGACTTCCGGCTGCCCGAAAGTGGTCGCGGAATCTTTGGAGGCCACCCGGTAATGACAGGCCATGGCCACTTCGTTACCGCCGCCGATGCAGGCCCCGTGAATGGCGGCTACCACCGGCTTACTGAAATTTTCGAGACGCAACAGCAATTCATTTCCCCTGCGGCTGAGCTCTTCTATGCCTTCCGGAGCCTGTTTGTTCTTGAGCATTTCCACATCAGCGCCGGCAATAAAATTACCCTCTTTCCCGCTGATGATTACGATGCCCCGTAGAGAGCTATCATCTTCATACTTGTCCATCAGCTCTTCAAAGGCATCTATCAATTCCTCATCCAGCTTGTTGACTTTAGAATCGGGCTGGTCTAAAGTGACAA
>DATFJD010000078.1:0-2139 GCA_035269475.1 Halalkalibaculum sp. | reverse complement strand
TCTCCCGTTTCATAAACTATTTTGTCATTCTCTTCTATTTGTTTTGCAACTTCTTTTTTATAGCGCTTTAGATCTACTTTGCTTCCGGAAGAGGGATAATCGGGATCAAATAACTTCCTGTACTCTTGGTTCACAAGTTCTGTTTCCCCATTTTTATTTTTCACATATATAACCGATTCCGTCTGGTTAATTATCGCGCTTAGCAGTTTCTTCTGCTGCTCTGATTTAAACTCCGCTTCAACCCGTTTTGAAATATTTACGGCCGAACCGGTAATGTAATTCTCACCATTGATTTGAAGCCTGGTACCGATTAAAAAGTACCGGTGAGCAGTTCCCTGTTTATCGATTAGGTCGACTTCTAATTCCGCATTTCCTGTTTCTAAAACCTCGCCAATCTTGTCAAGGATATATTCATTTTCTTCCGGCCGGGTAAAGTCAAGAGCTTGCATATCTTCAATTTCTTCCTCCGAATAGCCAAGATCTTGCACCATGTTATTATTCCATAAGACGAAATTCAGATTTTCATCCAGCATGTAGAAAATCCCCGGCATGTTGTTTATCACGGTATGGACAAATTCCCGCTCATCTTTAAGCTGCTTTTCCCGTTGCTTGCTCTCGGTAATATCCATAATCGAAGCAATCACACCTTCCGAATTTCCCTGGCGGTCTTTTAAGGGAGCTGCGTTAACTGACATAACTCTTCGCTCTCCATCCGGCCATTCAATGGCATGTTCTATGTTATAAACGGCTCGCTCTTTCTGTTTAACCTGCATAAAGGGGAGCTGCTCTTCGGGTATGGCATTTCCTTCCAGATCCGTAATTTTCCATTTCGGATCGTTATAGCCGAGGCCGGCAATTTTATCTTTGGTAAGGCCCAGCACCTGCTCTGCTTGTTCATTGGCAAAAGTAATCTGACCCTCTGAATCGAGTATACAAGTTCCTACCGGGCTCGATTCCGTAAGTTTCTTAAATAGATTACGTTCCTTTTCAAGCTTTTGTTCGTATTCTTTTCGCTCTGTGATATCCCTGATGGAGCCCTGAACTTCCGTCACCTCTCCGGTTTTTGAATCACGTATGGCCTGAATGCTTGATTCCAGCCACTTATATTCCCCGCTTTTCGTTTTAAAACGATACGACACTTTATGGGTGCCCGGATTATTCATAATAGCTTCATGGGTTTCTTCCAGCTGATCCAGGTCATCCGGGTGGAAAAATTCATAGAAGGTGCGTCCCATTAACTCTTCGGGCTTATAACCCACCAGTTTTTCAGCGGAGGGAGAAACGTAAGTGAAGGTGCCGTCAGGTTTATTACGTACTACCATATCGGTAGCATTATCGGTTATCAGCTGATAGCGTTCTTTTTCTTTACTAAGCTTATTCTGGGCCTCTACCAGGTCGGTTATGTTATTTTGAATGCCCACAAAATGGGTAATATCACCATTACTATCGGTAATCGGTGCGATATTCAGGTCATTCCAGAACAGGGTACCATCTTTCCGGTAGTTGCGAATTGGGGAATGTCCCTCTGTGCCGTCTGAAATAAATGAGCGTATATTATCCAGCGCATCCTGTTCGCGATCCTCTTCCTGTAGGAACCTGCAATTCCGCCCGACCACCTCCTCCTTTGAGTAACCGGTCAGTTTTTCAAAACCCTTATTGGCAAAGATGATGGGATTATCTTTCTCTCCGGCATCGGTAATGACTATACCGGCATTTGCAGCATTCATAGCCTGTTCATACATGCTGAGCTGTTCATTCTTCTTTTGAAGCTCAAGCGAGTGCTTGCGTATTTTAAGCATCGCCTCAATTCTTGAAATCAAAATGGGGGTCGGAGTAGGTATAGGTACTACATCATCAACCACATTCCATACGGGGTCTATGGTTTGGGACCAATTTTCTCCTTTTACAAACAGCAAAAAGGGTATCGTTAGCGGCGCTTTCGACTCTTTATAGGCAATGATTTTCTGCCTGTTTTGGGCGAAGCTAGGCCGGTCAACAATGCAGACATCAAATTCTTTTTCCGAGACCTCGCAATCAGATAGTATGAGCTCATACCTTTCTGACAGGTACTGCAAGATGAGCTCCCTGTCGGTAGGATTTTGCAGGCATACCATGACCACGGGCTTCTTCGAGCGCCCT
>DATFJD010000077.1:0-2390 GCA_035269475.1 Halalkalibaculum sp. | reverse complement strand
AACCCAAACTTTATTTTTATTATCTAAATATTACCCGCGTTCGAAGCGCTTTCAAACGCTGCGGAACGTATCCATTAGTCTTTTGCTGTCAGCTCCTTCAACAAAGGTAGGAAAAGCTTTATGAGAGGTTGAGATTTCAGATCTTTCCTCATAATGCACTTTGCCAAGTAAGATGTCGAATGATTTTTTTACAGCCTCAGAATAATCTTTTTCCAGGCACTCCTTAAATGTATTCATACTGAATAGTGGTTTTGTTTCTATAAATATCAGTGGTGTGACGACGAAAATCCAGTTCTGTTACCTCTAAACAACGATTATGAGAAGATCCTAATCAAAGAATGGCTTTTATAGGCCAAACGGAGGGTTTGGAGATTATTTTTTAGGCTTTGCAGATTCATCCGGGTCAAAAGGGCTAAAACAGGACAGCGGACCGGTCGTTTCTGTTTAAAGAGCTGTAGCGGCGAGTGCGGGAATTGCAGCCCTGACACCGTCTACGACCCGGGCCATGCGTTCATAGTCAAGGGTATCGGGGGTATCCAGGGCGGTATGGTAGTTGGGATTCCGGTAAAAGGCGGTATCGGTGATCATGGCTGCCTGATAGCCCGCCCACCAGTAATTAAGGTGATCGGAAAGTGCTATACCGGGAAGAAGGCGAGGGGCATTTATAGATTCAACCGGAAGCGGCGTGGCATCACGCATTGCTTCACGAACAGTTTTCACTATTTTTCGCTGGAACATCTTCCCGACCACGGCAATGAAGTTCCCTTTGGAAGGGTAAAAAGGACGGAGCAAGAATAATGGATATTGCTGGCTGTCCGATTCATCGCTGAAATACCCGATCATTTCCAGAGCAAGCATGGCCTTGACCTTTATTCCTTTCTCTTTTAAAGAGTTAGCGTGAACAAAGCTTCCCATATTCCGGGTATAAAAATAGGGCGGTTCTTCCAAGGGGTATGAAACCAGCTCGACTTGCATGGAGAGCTCATCATCAGCCAATAACCGGGCCAGTTCCAGGAGTCCCGATACCCCGCTTGCATTGTCGTCGGCTCCGGGATAGGGGCCCGCAACATCGTAGTGAGCACCAATAACTATTCGCTCCCCGGTTTTAGGTCCGAAGAAAGCACTTACATTGCGCACTGAAAGGTAGTCGGCCCTAAAGGGCTGATCTTCTACTCTTTGGGAATACTTTTCAAATTGCTTGCCGATAAAAGAAGCTGCCCGATCAAGATTTTCAGGATGGCCGGCATCCCTGGGAGCCAGGTCTTGGGACAAGGTGGTCACATATTCTTTGAGTCGACGGGCATCAGCTTTCATGATTGTTATTTTTAAAGACTATAAAACAGCTTGCTGGTTCAAGCTGTGTAAATCTGCAGATAAACCAAAGTTAAAATCCAACTCCGCTTCAGATTTGAGGCTTTTTTCCTATACTGCAGACGCATTACTTTTCAGAGATACCGGCTTAAACGAGTATGGAAAACGAATTCGATGACGACATTGAAGCAGGCATGACGCACGGAGAGCTCTCCGGTTCCCGGTTGCTGATGTTGTCAATTTTTTCGGCATCCTTCTACCTGCTTCTGGCCTTTCTTATCTATTATTTTCTATATGAAGAAAGCATTACCAAGGCCTTCGCTCACGGGTTACCGGTGAACATGCAATTTCTAGCCGGTGTTATCGCCGGTGGGCTTGCGGCAGCCGGAGTGGGTTTTGTAATTGTACGAGAGCCGGTAGCCGGGGTGCTTAAGGATTTTTATATAGTAGAGGCGATATCAAAAATTCGTTTTAACAATTTTGACCGTTTACAGCTCTCATTATTTGCAGGAGCCGGCGAAGAGCTTTTATTTCGAGGTGCTATTCAGCCGCTACTGGGAATATGGATAACTTCACTGATATTTGTGGGGCTTCACGGCTATTTTAAATTCAAGTCAGCCGGACACATCATTTTCGGTGTACTTATGTTTGCTTTAAGTGTATTACTAGGATATATATTCAGGGAAGCAGGCCTCATTGCAGCTATGACTGCCCATGCAGTCTATGATCTTATCATGCTGAAATGGATGGATGTAAGAGAAATTGGGAATTAACAACTTAGAATTCGTGTCGCGGGATTTTTTAGTATTTGCAGACCCATTTTGGCTTGTTTGTTTGCCAATTTCTAGATCGTTGGACTTAGAACCTCAGTCAAAAAACATAGATTTTTAAATTAGGGCCGGAAGAGGGGGGTATTATTTTTATTGGCTTTATAGCATTTCTATTCTCAGATTCAATGAAATATCTATTTCAATAAAATCAGAAAGATGATGAAAGAGTTAGAGCAGAAAATTCGCGGTTCACTGCTGTTTCCCGATGATACGGATTATGAAAAAGCAAGGTCGATATGGAATGGTAAA
>DATFJD010000076.1:0-5748 GCA_035269475.1 Halalkalibaculum sp. | reverse complement strand
ATTTTAGAAAGCTGATCTGATTTATCTTGAGCTATTTTCAAGGTAGTCCTTTTACCGAAGACCCTGAAATAATTTTACCGCTGATAGCAACATCCCAAAGATGTGAGATATAAAAAAGGCAGCTGTAGAGCTGCCTTTTCTGAAATTCATATGATTTAGCGTGATATCAATTGTATCCCGGATTCTGTGTGAGTGTCGGTTCACCATCTACCCGCGTCAGGTCAATCTGAGTCTGCGGAATAGGGTAGTACTCATTTTTTCCGGTCTGGAAATTGCCCGGAGCGAAGTCATTGAATCCGAGCTGGCCGCCCTCATAAGAATACAAGGCATTCAGCTTATTCGCTGCCTCTCCCCAGCGAACCAGGTCGAAAAAGCGATGGCCTTCCAGCGACAGTTCAATTTTCCTCTCGAAGTGTACGGCTTCAAGCGCATCCGCGGGATTTGCGAAGGAAGGGTGCCCCACAGGGTAGGTATCAATTACGTAATTCGGATCCACATATTCATTCCAGTTGCTTGCAACACCCGGATCACCGGATAACAATACAAAGGTTGATTCAGTATCCGTACGTATAACCCAGTCTCCGGTATTGGCATCCACAGCAGTCATTTCTGCTTCACTTCCTACTACTGCGGTAGCAAAAGGCTGATTGTCGGTGTAGGATACCCAGCCGTCACCGTAGTCGTCATCCGCTACACGGCCTCTGACCCGGTTAACATATTGCCTGGCCTGATCTAAGGTACCGCCGCCTTCAATTTCGGCTTCAGCTGCCCATAACAGTACGTCTGCAAAACGGATCACGTCATAGTTTACAGCACTGCCGGGTGCCCATTCATTTCTATTACCGAATGCTTCTGCATTTTCCTGGCGATAGACATGCTTCTGTGCATGGTAGGGACCGCCGTAACTCTGCTCACGAACCCAGCTCTGACCCTTGAAAGGCCCCCAATCCAAATAAGGTACGCCGCGTCGGCCTACGGAATAATCTAAGCGGGGATCGAGTGGGCCGGAATAGATACTAAAAGGTTCATCTGCACCAACCCCCATGTCATTGTCCACCATGGTGTTGTTATAGTTTTCAGGAAAAGGCAACCCGGTGGTGCCATCCGTCCGGAAAGAATTAACCAGATCCTGAGTCGGCTGATAGAAACCGCAGCAGTTGAACGGGTTGCCGAACGGATAGTTCAGCATGTCTTCCTGGCGTGAGTTATCAATCGTACCGGTTCCGTCATTTCCTACATACTGAATGGAGAAAACCGTCTCGGAGCTATTTTCGGCATCAGCCCGGAAGTTATCACCGTAATTATCCTGCAGTGCATAAGGTTCGCCCGCAGAATTCACACCGTTACTAATGATGGTAGTAAGAAGCGATCGGGCTTCGGTCCACTTGCCCTGGAAAGCATAAGCCTTTGCCAGGTAAGAGGCTGCCGCCCAGCTGTTGGCTCGACCTACCTGCGTTTGTACATCAGGAAGATTATCGAAAGCAAACTGGAAGTCGGCTTCGATATCCGCCCAGCTGGCAGCGCTTTCACCCGTATTAGGCTGCTTGAAATCCGTTGTATTTTCATCGATCCAGGGAACATTGTTAAACATTTTCTTTAGCTCGAAATAGTAGTGACCCCGCAGAAAACGCGCCTCGCCGGCGATTCTGTTTCTGTCGGCTTCACTGACATCCTCGAGCTGCGGCACCAAGGCAATCACCGAGTTTGCTCTTGAAATACCCTCATACCTGGCTACCCAAATATCATTAAAGAAACCATTGGCTGAGGTATGCGACATGGTCATTATAGGATTAATCGGAGTCTGATCATTAAAAATCGACCCTTTATGAGCGTCACCGCCGGCAACACTACCGTATACCCAGTTGGTTCCGCCTGCCGACCAGAACCCGCTGATATTTTGCCCGTTAAGGGCGGCATAGGCACCTACCAAAAGAGCATCAGCCCCTTTCTCATTGGCAAGCACATCTTCGCTGACTGAACCCAGTGCCGGGGTGCTTAGAAATTCTCCCGTATCGCAAGAGTACAGAAACAGCCCTGCTGTCAATACTATTACTGCTGTGATATATATTCTTAATTTTTTCATCGTGTTATGCCTTTAAGATTTAAAAATGTTATCAGTACGAGAGATTGATTCCAATGATAAACTCACGGTGTGTCGGGTAAGCACCCTCATCAATACCGAAAGCTGTGGGAGAACCTCCCTGGTCAGGTCCGCCACCTGAATTAAATCCTATTTCCGGATCCGGTCCACTGTAGCTTGTAAAGGTAAACAGGTTCGCTGCCTGAACATAGACTCTCAGCTTAGAAAGGCCCACTTTCTCGATAACATCCAAGGGAAGCGTATAGCCAAGCTGTAAGTTTTTAAGTCTCAGGTAAGATCCATCCTCAACATAATAGGAGTTTTGAACCTCATTGCTGCTAAAGGAGCTGGCAGCTTCCAGGATCGGAGCAGAGGCATTTCTGTTGTCCGGTGTCCAGGAGTCGTTAAGCATCGTTTCGCTTTTGGCACCGGCAAAGTTGGCGTAAAAGTCGGTCCACCACTTCACCTGGTTCCAGATGTCGTTGCCTTGAGATCCGTACCAGAACATGCTGAAGTCAAATGCCTTGTAATTCAGCCCGAAGTTAAGGCCATAGGTAAAGTCAGGATTTGGATTACCCAGGAAAGTCCTGTCATCCGGTGTTATTTCACCGTCACCGTTGGTATCCTGGTATCGAAATCGGCCAATTGCCGCGCCATCCTGATAGGTACCGCTTGGGGCATCCGAGTTGGCGTCACTTATTTCTGATGCGTCATCCCAGAAACCTACTACCTGGTATCCGAAGAATGATGAAACCGGATGGCCTACGGCATTACGGACAATCCCTGATGCACCGAATCGGTTGAATGCCTGTTCAAAAAACTCAGCATCATCCGAAATCTTCTTGATTTCATTATTATAAGTGGTCATAGTTAGGTTCGCATTGTACTGAATCTCTCCCGTTAAAGTACCGAATGTTCTAACAGAAAGATCTAAGCCGTTATTACTCATATTACCCACATTGACAAAGGGCTGAGAAGCACTGCCTGCCGTTGCCGGTAATGACGGATTAAACAACAGATCCTCGATATCTTTCTTATAGTAATCTGCAATAATTTCTAGTCTTCCATCAAAGAGCGTAGCATCAATACCTATATTTGTATTGATATTCTTTTCCCACTTAGCGTCGGGATTACCTATTCGAGATTGAGAGAAGCCTAGCTGAGTACTACTGTTACTGCCATCGGTTGCATAGTAGGTTGAAACCGGATTGGGAGCAAACAAGGTATAAGGATTATTAGAGTCTACATTTAACTGGTTACCCATTATCCCGTACCCTGCACGAAGTTTTAGGTCTGTCAGCCATGCTATTTCCGGGAAGAAGTCTTCCTGGGTAATTCTCCAGCCCACACTCGCGGCCGGGAAAAGTCCCCACTGGTTGTTCAAGAATTTAGACGAACCGTCTCTTCGCAACGTACCGCTGAGCAGGTACCTGTCATCGAAGTTGTAATCGACCCGGCTAAACAAGGAAAAGAGCGTATCTTCATACCGGAAGCTAAAATTGGTTTTGGTTCCTGAACCGGTGCTTAGATTGGTAAAGTTAGGATCAAAGGAGAAGAAATCCTGGGTGGAACCTCCAAGGTTTTGGCCCGAATTCTTATAGGCTTCCGTACCTACCAGAACTTCTACATTATGAACCCCGTTGAAGGTTTCCCGGTAATTTAAAGTATTGGTCCAGGTGTAGTTATACCCGTAATATGAACTTGCGTTATACTGGTTGGTGGTAGTATTCTCAGAATTTTCGTACTGAGGAAAAATAAATGAATTCCCAGACCCTGAAAACAGTTCACCACCTATGCTGGTCTTAAACAGAATGCGGTTATCCCAAAGGTCCACTTCAGCAAATAAATTACCGAAGAGGCGGCTATTGGTAAATTCATTGTTCCTGGTACGATGTGCTACGGCAACCGGATTTTGTGGATTGCCCAAACCCTCGGCATGCGTACCTGCAAAGTTTCCTCCTACATCGTAAACCGGGATGATGGGCTGTTCTCTATAGGACATCCCAATGGGGCCTCCTTCATCAAGGGTGGCAAATTGTGGATTTTCAGAAACTGAGTAGGCTAAATTTTCGCCGATTCTGATATTATCCGAAACGTCAAAAGAGGTATTGGCACGTATAGTATAACGTGTAAGGTGCTGCTCCATCAGAGTACCGTCCTGATCGCGATAGTTAAAAGAAAATAGATAGTTACCCATGTCTCCACCCCCGCTTACCGACAGGTCATGATTCATATTTCCGGCCGGACTGAAAACCTCGTCGAACCAGTCGGTTCCCGATTTATTGGCGCGGGTAATATAAACGAAGGTACCCAGTTGGGAGGGATCGGTATAAAATGGATCCAGGAAATAATCTTCTGTGTCAACAGAACTTGCCGAAGTACCCGGAGGGTCGATAAAGTCGGGTAAAACCGGGGTCGAACCGCTGCCGTACTGGGGATGTGAAGGAGTAATACCTGCGTTTCGCTGTGCTGTCCACACCGCGTTGGCCATATCCTGGGGAGATAAAATATCCCAAACATTACCGCTTGGCGGTACCTGGTAACCGTAGTAGGCATTATAATCTACCTTAACATCGCCCTGTCCTTTTTTGGTGGTAATTACTATCACACCGTTGGCAGCCCGTGAACCGTAAATAGAAGCCGCCGCTGCATCTTTCAGCACCTGCATGGATGCAATATCATTGGAATTAAGATCATTGATATTCTGGGTAGGAACTCCATCAACTACATACAGAGGTTCATTATTTCCAAAGGTGTTAATACCTCGTATGCGAATGGCCGGTTCTTCACCCGGCTGACCGGATGAGATGACCGAAACCCCTGAAGCCTGACCCTGCAATTGATTGGCGACCTGTGCATTTGGTTGCGCATTCATGCTCTCAAGATCCACTACAGAAACCGATCCCGTTAAATCCTGTTTCTTCTGGGTGCTGTATCCAACTACCACAAGCTGAGAACCGCTGATGGTAACAGGGGTCATAACCACGTTAACCATAGCTCTTCCCTGAATAGGTACAACCCTTGTTTGGTACCCTACAAAAGAAAATCGCAGGGTGTCGTTAGGGCTGGGAACCGTAATTTCATATTGGCCCTGGCTGTCTGTTGACGTACCGGTTGTGGTACCGACAATTGCTATATTCACACCGGGCAGTGTTTCCCCGGTAGCTTCATCGGTAACCGTACCGCTCACGGTCAACGAATTTTGCGCATATACTGAGCCCGCTAAAAGTAAGAGAGATACTGTTAATAAGATGGGCTTGCTTAGATATGACTTGAAACAACGAAAGATGAAGTGGGCAGGTGACTTTGTTTGCATAGAGTAACCCCTGATCAAATTTAATTATATATCCCGTTTAATTTTAAAAATCCCGCAGTTATATAGTTAAATATTTTATCTCAATATTGCAAAGTATTTGCAATATTTAAGTATCTAGCTAAATCATTTAATTATTTAAACTTAATTTTTTCAAATACTTAAGGCCTGTTTAAATCCATGAAATTTACTGCAAGAGAAGTCCGAAGGGCAATGAAAAATACTCGAATAAAACATTTTGCTTAGCCGGAGGGGATGCTGGGGGACTTAATGTTAGGGCAGTCAAAGAGGCGAGAAAGAAAAAAGGAGGTTCTATTCAAAGAACCTCCCCTGTTACGGAGTCTAAATTTACTAT
>DATFJD010000075.1:0-11632 GCA_035269475.1 Halalkalibaculum sp. | reverse complement strand
GAGCGATAATTTTGTTACCACTCTGTTTGAAGACCGTTCCGGAGTAATTCTGATCGGAACCCAGAAAGGGCTCGATATCTACCAGCCTGAAAGGGACAGTTTTCTGCATTATAAGTCGGATCCCGGCAATGAGAACTCCCTGAAGGGCGATTGGATTACCTCGATCTTCGAAGATCATAATGGAATACTTTGGATTGGGACCCAGAATAACGGTTTGAATCGATTTGACAGGGAAACCGGTAATTTCTTGCATTACGAATATCAAAAAGATGATGATAAGAGCCTCAGTGACAACTGGGTAGTTACCATTTATGAGGACCATAAGAATAAGCTTTGGATCGGCACCCAGGGAGGCGGGGTGAATAGGTTCAACAGAAAGGACCATTCCTTTGAGCGTTTTACCGGTGATTCGCAGGGTACTGGCGGTTTGAATCACAACTGGGTGCTTACGATGTACGAAGACTCATATGGTGATCTCTGGGTAGGAACAGTTGACGGGTTGAGCCTGCTTGACCGTGTTGAGAATAAATTCATTGATGTAGCCAGCATTAAAGATGCCCCTGATTTGGAAAATAAATCAGTTTCAGCCCTTTTGGGAGATCGCTCCGGGGTATTCTGGGTGGGAACGAAAGACAATGCCCTTTACAAGTTTGTGAGATCAACCGCGTCCTTTAAAATCTATGATTCCAACGCAGGTAACTCAATCAGTCTGTCGGATGAAAATGTCTGGGCAGTCCATGAAGACAGTAAAGGCACTTTGTGGATTGGAACGAACGGGGGAGGGGTAACACTGCTGAACCCGCAGCGTACCGAAAAACAGGTATTAAAACATGATCCGCAAGATCCGAACAGCCTTACCGACAATTATGTGAACACCATTTACGAGGACACCGAAGGGACCATTTGGATCGGTACCCTGAATGGCCTGAATGAATATGAACCCGAGACCGGCAAATTCAGGCACTTCCGTGCTGACCCGGATGATCCGAATAGCATAACCGGCAATATTATCACCACGATTTCTCAGGATGAATTCGGTAAGATCTGGATAGGAACGCTCAACAATGGGTTAAGTCAGTATGACAAGGAAACCGGTGAAATTAAAAACTACCAAAGCCGGTCAGGAGATGTTGAAAGTCTCAGCCACAATAAAATTTGGTCGTTCTATGAAGACCGGCAAGGTATTTTCTGGGTGGGAACGCACGGGTACGGACTGAATAAATACGATCGCAGGAATGATGTTTTTGAACGCTATGTGCACCAGCCGGGCGATACCGCATCAATCAGCAATAACTTCATTAACTTTATTTACCAGGATTCCTCTGAACGTTATTGGATCGGCACCCTTAACGGACTGAATAAGTTTGACCCTGAAACCGAAAGGTTTACTTCCTACACCACTGAAGACGGTTTGCCCAATAACGTTATCTACGGAATCATAGAAGACGAACGCGGCCATCTCTGGCTGAGTACCAACAAGGGGATCTCCGATTTCAACCCTGAAAACGGGGTCTTTAGAAATTATGATGAAGGCGATGGACTGCCAAGCAATGAGTTTAGGTTTGGGGCTTATCACCGGGCGAAAAACGGGACGATGTATTTTGGCAGTATTGGAGGGCTGGTATCTTTTGAGCCCGACAGCATACGTGATAATCCACACATCCCGCCGGTAGTTTTTACAAAGCTGGAAGTGAGTAACCAATCCATACCGATTGACAAAAATTTACTGCTTAAGAAGTCTATTACCGAAACCGATTCCCTGGCTTTTTCATATTCTGATAATGTTTTTTCATTCGAATTTGCCGCCTTGCATTATGCGGCTCCCGGACAAAATCAATACGCTTACAAGCTGGAAAACTTTGACAAGGAGTGGCAGTATATCGGTAACAGGCGGTTTATTTCGTTTACTTCCCTGCCTGCAGGTGAATACACGCTTCGGATAAAAGCTGCAAATAAAGACGGAATCTGGAATGAAGAGGGCGCTTCTATTGCCATAACGGTGCCCCCCCCGCCATGGTTTAGCTGGTGGGCATACTTCAGCTACATAATGCTGTCGGTAATGGCAATCGGTGGCTTTATCCATTACCGTATTGCAAAAGAGAGGAAAAAGAAACAGCAGCTGCAGGTGCAGAACCAGATGCTTGAAGGGCTGGTATACGAACGAACCAGTGAGCTGCAGAATGAGAAAGAGAAAAGCGATCGCCTGCTATATAATATTCTTCCCAAGGAAGTTGCCGAAGAGCTGAAGGAACGGGGAACTACTACGCCTAAGAGATTCAAGCATGCTACAATCTTGTTCACCGATTTCAAAGGGTTTACAGAAGCGGCAAGCAATATGCCGGCGGATAAACTGGTTTACGAACTGAATGAGATTTTCCAGAAGTTTGATGATATTATTGACAGTTACGGGCTGGAGAAGATAAAAACTATTGGAGATGCCTATATGGCTGCCGGCGGAATACCTATGGAAAATGCGAATCATGCCATTCAATGCGTAAAAGCGGCTCGTGAAATGCTTGTTTACATAAATGAGCGTAATCGAAAGTCCAGGTACTGCTGGGAAATGCGTGTCGGACTTCATTCGGGAGATGTAATTGCCGGTGTAGTGGGTCAAAGGAAATTTACCTACGATCTCTGGGGAGAAACGGTAATCGTAGCCAGCAGGATGGAGTCGGCCGGCGAAGAAGGCAAAGTCAATATCTCTTCCACTACCCACGATCTTGTGAAGGATTTCTATGACTGTGAGTACCGGGGCAAGATTATAGCAGAAGGAAAGGGCAAAGTTGACATGTATTTTGTAAAATATGAGCAGGAAGAAGTATTGTCACCATAAATTTTTGTTCTCATGAATCTGCATCGACGCTCCTTATTATTGCTGCTTTTCTCTTATTTACTATTTTCAGGAGTAGCAGTGAAGTCATTCGCACAGGCTCCGAAGGAGGAGAAGAGTGTGGAGGTCAACTCGGTGCGAACCAATGACACCTTTCACCTCAATGCCACAAACAAGAATCCCTATTCCATTACACTTACTATCAGGGTTTCGGGAAATAACTACAAACTCAATACCCGCCAGCCGGTTACCAAGATAATAGAGCCCAACTCCACAAAACATTTGGTCTCTGTTTACGCCGACAATAAGGAGAAGAATTTTAAGTTCAACACCAATTATAACTGGATCATGGGGAATACGCGGGCCCGGCATGACGATTCCCATATTTACAGCCTTCCTTTCTCGAAGGGGAAAAGCTTCAGGGTAGGGCAGTCGTATGACGGTGATTTCAGCCACAGCGGCAATATTCGTTATTCTATTGATTTCATGATGCCGCTAAGATCACAAATCCGTGCGGCGCGCGGCGGCTATGTGGTACAGCTCAAGGAAGATTCAAACCGTGGCGGGGCTGCCGATAAATTTAAAGATGAATCAAATTTTATAGTTATCGAGCACAGCGACGGTACTTTCGCCGAGTATGCTCATCTCAGTCAGAATGGAGTGCTGGTAAAGCTGGGGCAGAAAGTCAATGAGGGACAGATTATTGGTTTGTCCGGCAATACCGGTTATTCTTCCGGCCCGCACCTCCATTTTATGGTGATCAAGGTGAACGAAGACGGTACAAACGAATCCCTGCCCGTTCGGTTCAAAACAAGAAGCGGTATAGTAGAGCGATTTGAAGAAGGAAAGTTCTATATGAAACATTAGAAAATCCTAACCCTTAAATCGTAACAAGATTTAGCCCCACTGCTCTTTTCTATAAAGGCTTACAGTATCAACTAATAGAATGGCGGCTGTTGTGGAAGAATCTTCAAAAGGAGTACTAATTGTTGAGGACGAATTAATAATTGCATTAATGATTGAGCGGATGGTTCAGAACCTGGGCCATAAAGTACTGGCAAAGGTAACAAGCGGGGAGGCTGCCATCGTAGCTGCCAAAGAGCACCGGCCCGATATTATTTTAATGGATATCCGCCTTCAGGGAGAAATGGACGGAATTGATGCAATGTCAGTCATTCGCCGCACATCTAATATACCTGTGATATTTATTACGGGTAATTCCGATGAAAACTATCGGAAGAGAGTTGAAGAGGCAGATCCTCTGGGTTTCCTCACCAAACCTATTACCCAGGGAGATTTAAGCAGGTCGTTTAGTTGTGCTTCTTAGCATTTTTTGTGAATCTTAGTAGTCGAAATTGCGTACACTTGTTCAAAATCCAGAATCAGTGATTTGCTATGACTACTAAATTCAAAAAGCTGAAAGAGCAGTTAAGTAACCTGGAAGACGGAGAACTGCTTACAAAGTCAAAACTCTCAAAGAAAAAAAGCAGCTTGTCCCGCAGTGCATCTGCCGGGCCTAAATGGCTCAGATACCTGCTTTTTAGCGGCTTCCTGGCTGTATTCATCCTCTATGCCGGCATTCGTTATGTGGGGACTACCGAGGTAAGCCTGAGCCCGGTAGACGATTTTACGACGTGGGTTAACCAGCCTGACCAGGAACTTCTGGAAGGGATGGGTACCTGGATGGAAGAAATGGGTTATACCGGGCTTACGACAGAAGATCTCATTGCGTTGAGAGACCAGGGAGTTACTGCTACATTCACCTCTCGAATCAGAGACCTGGGTTATACCGATATCACGCTCGACCAGGTGGTTCGCCTGGCTCAAAATGATGTATCATCGCGGTTTGCTGCAATGATGAAAGAGCTCGGATATACATTATCGGTAGATGAACTTATTCAGTTGAGGCAGCATGACGTTACAGCCTACTTTACCAGTAATATGCATGACCTGGGCTATACGGATATCACACAGGATGAGCTCGTCAGGCTTCGAGATACCGGGGTTACAGCCTCTGAGGTTGAACAGCTGATAGAACAAAGAGGGGAGCAGCCAAGTATCGAAGAGATCATTCGTTACAGTATCAGTAACCAGTGATCAGTTATCATTGTAAATTTTTCAGAGCTCTTTTGTTTGATAGGGAAACTTTGTAATAAACGAGAAAACAATAGTGATATTAGGCTTGTTTATTTGGGTGAAGCTTTACAATTTCCAAGGCATATAAACACGCACTTTTAGCCCTTCAAAGCTCAAATGCCAGAAATTAAACTTCCAGAAGTAGAACTAAATATATACACTCCAAAAGATCCTGTGGAAGTTCCCATCGTGGAGAACAGGATCTGCAGCAAGGAGGCCAGTCCCAACTTCGTACGTCATGTCACTTTTGATATATCCGGTACAGAACTGGAGGGAAGGGTGCAGGTCGGACAATCTATTGGAATTTTGCCCCCGGGAGAGAATGAGAAGGGGCGTCCTTACAAGCTCCGTCTTTATTCGGTTTCCTCACCCACCAACGGCGAACAGGGCGATTCAAAACTCATTTCTACCACGGTAAAGCGAACCATTGAAGAGCTGGAAAATAACAAGCTCTATCTTGGGGTATGCTCCAATTACCTGGCTGACCTGAAACCCGGAGATACCGTGAATATGACCGGCCCCAGCGGCAGAAGGTTTCTGCTGCCGGAAAACGCAAATGATTTTAACTATATCTTTTTTGCCACCGGCACCGGAATAGCCCCTTACCGGGGAATGATCATGGAGCTCATGGAAGGAGGCATAGAAAATGAAGTATTGCTGGTATTCGGCTGCCCTTACCGCACAGACTTGCTCTATCCCGATTATTTTGAACCTTTGGATAAAGCCCGCGAGAACTTCCATTACCTGCCATATATCTCTCGGGAAGATCGCCGGGCAAACGGTTCCAAAAGATATGTTCAGACCTGCCTGGAAGATGATTCCGATATTACGGATCCCATTTTGGAAAAGGAAAACACCTTGTTGTACATATGCGGTCTCAAGGGTATGGAATCGGGCATTTACAGAACGTTGGCGAATAAAGGCTTCAAAGAGTATCTCGATATCCGGGAGCCGGCCATTGAGAAGAAACCCGATGAGTGGGATGACAATGACCTCAAGCGATATGTTAAGCCTTCAGCCCGCACCTTCGTCGAGGTTTACTGATACCCTTCGATGTTATGCCGGTTGGCATAAACCTTTGTAAATTCAGCTCCGAACAGAAAAATCTGGATGCTGTAGTATACCCAAATTAAAAAAACTACAAATGAGCCTGCTGCGCGGTAAGCCAGCTGTACGGAAGAATCGCCCAGGTACATGGCCAGTAAGTATTTTCCGATGATAAACAGTAAGGTGGTAAAGAGCGCTCCCACCAGGACATCATATCTGGGAATGCTTGTGTCGGGAAGAATGCGAAACAACAGGTAGAAAAATAACAGCGTCATCAGAGAGGAAGAAGCCGGCAAGCCCAAAAATAGTAATGACTCCAGGAAATCAGGTATGAACACATCAAAGAAACCGGTAATTAAGGGGCTTACCGCTTCAAGCAGCAGGATTCCCACAAAAAGGGCCGTTATGATTATAATGACTAAAAATGAAATCGACCGGTCAAACAGGTATTTGAAGAAAAAGTGTCTCTCTTCATTTGGTACCTTCCAGATGGTATTCAGGGAAGATTTCAACTGGGTAATAGCTGTAGTGGCTCCAAAAATAAGCATTAGCAATGCTATGATATAGGTAAATGCACCGGAAGGAGAGCTGCTATAGGCTTCCACTAACGCCTGTATGGAACCGGCCATTTCCGGGCCGGTATAATCGGCGATCATGGCATACAGTTTTTGCCTGACCAGGTCGCCGCTAAGCAGGAACTGAGATATAGACAATATGATTATAAAAAGAGGCGCTACAGAAAATATGGTGTAAAATGCAATTGCGGCACCATGGAGCGGCACCTCGTCATCAATGGCATTGCTTATGGTTTTGCCGAAAACCAGTTTGATCTTGGTAAATGCCGATATCTTGCTTGCTTCCATAGGCGGTTAAATACGGACTCTTGATGGCGGTTAGGGTTTTGAGTTTCTTGATTCTATCTTTGTTACTCCCGCAGAAACTACAAATTTCATTACATCAGTGGAATTTAAATTCAACGGGGTTACATGAGATTTAGGTACAAGGTACAAATTGCCCGAGAAGTTATAAGAGTGCGGACAGTAGACTGCAACCATCTCTTCCAGGCCGATCTCATGCATATCTTTCTGGGTAACAAACCCGATGCGTTTTAAATTTTCTGATCCGATCTGTACAAGCACGGGTTTGTTGAATCGTTTCTTGTCGCCTACAAACGCCTCGGTAAGTTCTTTTAGGGAGGTATATATGATTTTTACCAGGGGCACGCGTGCCAGAAAGTTTTCAAAATAGTTGACGATAGGCCGGGTAAAGGCTCTTGAGAAAACATATCCTATCAGCGTCACTACTATAAATACTGTAATGATACCGAGCCCGGGGATATCAAGATTCAGCCACTCGAAAAGGAGGTCGTTAAATGTTTGATTAGACCACCTGACCGCAGAAATAATAATATACAGCGTTGCCGCCAATGGAAATACGAATAAAAGGCCGCGAAGAAAGTAGTTGAATATCGTTCTCATAAAGATGGATTTGTACTTGTAATTGAATAAGGGAATCTAAATCATTTCACCGTCGTTTTCATACCTATAAGCAATCCACTAAAAATTAGCTGCAAGGGTGAGTGTCACCTGTTTTTTTACTATTTTTGTGGGCTTAAACTTAAAGCAACAGTTAAAATATAACAGAATGTCGCATAAGAGCTCCGCTCAGATCCGTCAGGATTTTTTTGATTTTTTTGAAAATAAAGACCACATCATTGTTTCAAGTGCGCCTGTAGTGCCGCAGAACGACCCAACCCTGCTGTTTACCAATGCCGGGATGAACCAGTTTAAACCCATTTTTCTGGGTGAGGAATCGGGATTAAAAAAGGAAGACGAACTTTGGAAAAGGGCTGCCGATACCCAGCGATGCATCCGGGTAAGCGGCAAACACAATGACCTGGAAGAGGTAGGGCACGATACCTATCATCACACCCTGTTCGAGATGCTGGGGAACTGGTCTTTCGGTGATTATTTTAAGAAAGAAGCCATCGGCTGGGCATGGGAGCTTCTGGTTGACAAGTGGGGCTTGGATCCCGATCGTTTGTATGCCACCGTATTTGAAGGTGATGAAGAAGACGGATTGCCGGTTGACAGTGAATCCATTGACCTCTGGGAGTCGGAGACAGGCATTGCCTCCGACCATATCCTTAAATTTGACAAAAAAGATAACTTCTGGGAAATGGGAGAGACCGGTCCCTGCGGACCATGCTCGGAAGTGCACGTAGATTTGCGTCCGGATGAAGAACGCAAGAAGAAAGCCGGAGCCGATCTGGTTAATATGGATGATCCGCGGGTTATGGAAATTTGGAACCTGGTATTCATACAGTTCAACCGCCAATCAGACGGATCGCTTAAGAAACTTCCCGCTCAGCATGTAGACACCGGTATGGGATTTGAACGCATCTGCGCCGTCCTCCAGGGAAAGAAGTCCAACTACGATACCGATCTTTTTAAACCGCTGCTCGATAAAATCGGCGAACTGGCCGGTGTCAGCTATGGCAGTGATGAACAGACCGATATTGCCATGCGGGTGATAGCTGACCATATCCGGGCTGTAAGTTTTTCAATAGCCGACGGGGCTTCTCCTGGAAACGAGGGCCGGGGTTATGTCATTAGAAGGATATTACGGCGCGCTATCCGCTATGGCTGGGACAAGCTGAATTTAAAAGAACCGTTCTTCCACAAGCTCGTTCCAACGCTTGCCGAACAATTTCAAGAGGTATTCCCTGTACTGGTAAAACAGCAGGATTATGTGATCAATGTCGTTCGTGCCGAAGAGAAGAGTTTTCTAAAGACCCTCGGACAAGGCATTGAACTCTTCAATGAAATGGTAGAAGGGGAGTCTGAGCTTTCCGGGGAGGATGCGTTCAAGCTGCACGATACCTACGGTTTCCCTATTGATCTAACACAGCTGATGGCCCGCGAACGTAGTGTTGAGGTTGATGAAGAGGGGTTTAACCGGCTTATGAAAGAGCAAAAAGAACGTGCCCGGGCGGCCGGTAAATTCGGTGTGGACCAATCAGATAAAGAAGACTGGATTCAGGTTCGGGATACCGATGAATTTGCTTTTGTCGGTTACGATAGCCTTTCGGCTGAAGCCCATATTAAAGCCCTCCGCAAAGAGAATGGGAAGGGAGCTATTCTACTGGATAAAACCCCTTTTTATGCTGAGAGCGGGGGACAGGTAGCAGATACCGGAGTATTAACCAGTGGGGAAGAACACCTAAGAGTGCTAAAGGTGCAGAAGGGCCCCGAAGGCTTTATTCACTATGTTGACAAGCTGCCGGAAGATCCCGGGGGTGACTGGGAGGCTATAGTTGATGGGGAGCGCAGGAAAGAAATCAGAAAACACCACTCGGCTACTCACCTGGTTCATGCCGCCCTCAGAGGGGTGCTGGGTGAACATGTCGCACAAAAAGGTTCCCTCGTCGATGAGAAGCACCTGCGATTTGACTTTTCTCACTACGAAGGGCTTTCTCAAAAGCAGTTAGACAGAATTGAGCGTATTGTCAACGAACGTATTCAGGAAAACATCGCCAAGCAGGAAGAACGGGAAGTTCCCATTGAGGAGGCCAAGGAACGCGGGGCCATGATGCTTTTCGGTGAAAAGTATGGTGAAAAGGTACGGGTTATTACGTTCGATCCGGACTATTCCGTAGAACTGTGCGGTGGCACACACGTGAATGCCACGGGAGAAATAGGCTACTTCCGCTTCCTGGGCGAATCGTCTGCCGCTGCCGGTATTCGAAGAATAGAAGCAGTGACCGGTTTGAAGGCTGATGAATACCTCAGAAATGAAAAAGATCTGGTGAATTCTGTCAGGTCAGAAATCGGACAAAGTGAAAACCTTGTGAAAGATATCAGGGATCTGATTGAAGAACGTAAGAACCTTGAAAAGGAAGTGGAGCGCCTGCGTCACCGTCAGAGCAGCGGTAAGCTGGACCAGCTGATTGCCAATGCCGTGGAAGTGGAAAATAATATCAGGCTTGTGACGGGTGAGATACCAAATGCAGATATGGATCTGCTGAAACAGCTCGGATACGAGGCCCTTGACAAAGTGAAAGAGCATACAGTTACCATACTCGGATCGAAAGATCCGGAGGAGGGCAAAGTTTATATAGCGGCTGCGGTAACCAAAGACCTGATTCAGGCCGGGCTGAAAGCGGGCTCCCTGGTTGGCGAACTGGGTAAGCTTTTGGGAGGCGGAGGCGGCGGACAACCCGACCTCGCCACAGCCGGCGGCCGCAAACCCGAAGAACTTGACAATGTGCTCAACCAGGCTGCAGATATTATTTCAAAGCAGATAAAATAATTTAGCTCTGTATGGATAGGATTCGTATAGAGAAGGATATATAACATATTATCAGTGCGAATTCGTAAAATCCGTGTCATCTGTGTTTCCTTAGAACATAGCCTGTAATCTTTATTAATTTTAAGTATATTTTCAGTCCTGCTTTTTAGAGAAATTTATTGAACACTTAGCCGAATTGTAGCGGAAAATATTATGGCAAAGAAAAAAGAAAAAAATAAAGAAGTAACCTTCACCCCTTCAGGTACCGGTATTCGAACAAACGGACAAATCGTTCGAAGTACCGAGCTGCCAGACCCCACCGACAAATCGCATAAAGACCTGGGCCTCTCAGACGGGGATGTGGTCGATATGTTTGAACAGATGTATTTGCAGCGACGCTTTGAAGAGCGTGCTATGCAGATGTATCAGAAAGGTAAGTTCGGCGGTTTTCTTCACCTGTACATGGGGCAGGAGGCCATATCAACAGGAACCACATATGCCCTAAACGATGATGATGATATTATTACCGCTTACAGGGATCATGGCTGGGGCCTGGTGAGAGGTGTCTCGGCCAAAGAGGGTATGGCTGAGCTTTATGGAAAGGTTACCGGTTGTTCCAGAGGTAAAGGCGGGTCAATGCACTTTGCCAATGTTGAGGAGCATTTCTGGGGCGGTTACGGAATTGTAGGCGGACATATTCCCTTGGGCGGAGGCATTGCTTTTGCCAATAAGTACAAGCAGAACGGTAGAGTGACGGCCTGCTTTTTGGGTGATGGCGCCGTTCCACAGGGTGCCCTTCATGAGACCTTCAATATGAGTCAGAACTGGGGGCTTCCATGCATTTACGCCGTTGAGAATAACGGTTACGCCATGGGTACTGCCGTTCACCGTCACTCCGTAGGAGAAATTGTTGATCGGGCTGACGGTTATGGAATGAATAAAAAGGTTATTAACGGTATGGATGTATTTACCGTCTATGAGGCAATGAAAGAGATCGCCGATGACGTGCGAGAAAACTCAATGCCATGGTTTATTGAAATCAGAACCTACCGGTATAGAGGGCACTCTATGTCAGACCCTATGAAATACCGTACAAAGGATGAACTTGAAGAATACGAAAAACTCGACCCGGTAGAGCGAATCAAAAATTACCTGTTGGATAATGACCTTGCTGATCAGGAGAAAGTTGATGAGATCCAGGATAAGGTGGGAGATGAGGTAATGGAAGCAATCGATTTTGCCGAGGAGAGTGATTTCCCGGAACTTGATGATCTTTACAAAGACGTGTTTGTTGAAGATGATTATCCGTTTCACAAGTAGCAGGATACA
>DATFJD010000074.1:0-3564 GCA_035269475.1 Halalkalibaculum sp. | reverse complement strand
GATGATGCTTCACAGGATGATGAAAGCCAGGAAGAAACAGAGTCAGAGAAAGTGAAAGAAGAAGACGATGAGTTTGATGATGTCTTTTTCAGCGATGACGAGGTCGAAAATGAGGATGAGGTAGACGAGGAAGAAGCAGTTGCCGATCTGGAAGAAGATACAGAAGATATCATCAGCGAAGATGATGACCATGAAGAGGGCAATACAAAGGAAAAAATTAACTTCGATGAACTGCCGCAGGTTAAGCAGGAAGAAAAGGGCTCAAAAAATATATTCGACTTTTTCGGCAGGGATAAAAAAGAAGTGGATGAAGAGCTTGAAACAGCTTCTGAAGAGGCTGCATCCGAGGAAGATTTCAATGAAGAGCCTGAAGGCGATGAAATTTATGCCGATACAGAAGAAGAAATTGAGCTACATGATGAAGAGTTTGAACATCAAGATGAGGTAGACGAGACTGACAACAGCGATGAAACAGAGAGCGCTGAAGACAATCAGGAATCACTGGAACAAGAATTGCTTGAAATCAATATGGAATCAAATAACGGATATCACACAAACGGAGCGGAAACCAAGGAGAACCCAATGGCTAATCTTACCAACATCCCCACAAGTGAAAAAATTGAAAAGGCAATCATTAAAAAAGCAGAGCTCCTTTACAAGCTCGAGCGCTTTGAGGATGTCTTGCCTGCATATAATGATGTTATTTCCTATTTCGACGATTCGGATAAGGATCATCTTAAAGAGGCTGTTGCCAAAGCGGTAATCAACCGGGTTGCGGTACTGAACAAGCTTAACCGCGAAGACGACCTCCTCCCCGCTCTTGATGAAGTAATCGAGCGTTTTGAAAATTCTTCAACTAACGAGTACTATGAGCAGGCTTCCATGGCCATGCTGCAAAAATCGCAGCTGCTTGAAGACGGTTCACCCGAAGTACTGCTGTCTCTGTACACCGATATTATTGACCGCTTGAGAAATGCCAGCAGTCCGAAAATTAAAAACCAGGTAGATGATATCTTTATAAACAGGGTTGACATACTGAGTGATAACGGTACCGACGACGAGCTGCTGGATGCCGTAGAAGACCTTATCGACCGTTTCAAGGACTCTCAGCTGCAGAACGGAGAACTGGAACAGGCCATGTATAAAAGGGCTGAAATTCTGGAGAACCTCAATCGTGATGAAGAAGCGCTTGAAGCCTACTCCGAATTCCTGGAAAAATTTGGTAAAACAAAGGAAGCAGTTTAGCATAAACTGTAATATAGATAAAAGCACTGGCTGGATAAGTCAGTGCTTTTTTTATTTTAAGGCATTATGACTTTAGATATAGACAGATTGCGCAACGAGACCCGGGGCTGTACGCATGTCACACACTTCAATAATGCCGGGGCTTCCCTGCTGGCTGATCCCATCCTTGAAGCGGTGATTGAGTATTTAGAAGAAGAAGCCTGCTACGGCGGCTATGAAACGGCAGGGAAACGGAGAAGTGAACTCGAAGCCACCTATGCCCTGATTGCAGATCTCATAAATGCCAGTTCAGATGAAATTGCATTACTGGAAAATGCAACTGCCGCATGGAATATGGCATTTTATTCCATTGATTTTTCTGAAGGCGACAAGATCCTTACCTCCGTCTCGGAATATGCCAGCAACTATATCAATTACCTTAATCTTAAAAGAAAAACCGGTATTATCGTTGAAGTTATACCGAACGACTCATCCGGCCAAACTGATGCAGAAGCACTATCCGAGATGATGGATGAAAGCGTAAAGCTTATCAGCATTACGCATATACCTACCAATAACGGGCTTGTAAATCCTGCTGAAGACATCGGCAAGATAGCAAGGCAGCATGAAGTACTCTACCTGCTGGATGCCTGCCAGTCGGTTGGACAATATCCCATTGATGTAAAAAAGATCGGGTGTGATATGCTCTCTGCAACCGGCAGAAAATATATGCGCGCCCCCAGAGGTACCGGTTTTCTTTATGTCAGCAAAAGAATATTGGAGAAGCTGCATCCACCCTTCCTGGATTTACACTCTGCGGAATGGACCGGTAAAAATAAGTATGAAGTACGCAGTGACGCCCGTAAATTTGAAAACTGGGAAACCAACTATGCGGGCATCATCGGGCTCAATAAAGCCGTTTCGTATATTTTAGACCTTGGCATCCATAAGATCTGGGAAAGGGTTCAGTTTTTAGCGGATCAGTTCCGCAGAAAACTTGATGCGCTTCCAGGGGTTGCCGTTCGAGATATAGGTAAGGTAAAATGCGGGATCGTAACCTTTACTGTTAACGGGAGAAGTGCTGAGGATATACGGCAGTTTTTACATAACTACGACATCAATGTGAGCATAAGCACCAGAAGCAGTACCCTTTTGGATATGCAAAGCAGGAACCTGCAGGAAGCGGTACGTGCGTCGGTTCATTATTACAATACAGAAGAAGAGATCGAAGGATTTATCAAAAAGCTTAGTGAACTGTAAAAGTCACACTTCGGCTGAGTTTATGGCCGGAATCATCTGATCCTTGTATTGCAGCTCATAAAGTTTCCTGTAAATGCCGTCTCCTTTCTTAAGCAGGTTCTGATGCGTGCCCTTCTCCCGGATTTCCCCTTTGTGCATAACCAGGATCTTGTCAGCTCCCTGAATAGTAGAGAGTCGATGCGCAATAACGATTGAAGTTCGGCCTTCCATCAATTTATCACAGGCTTTATTGACTATGGCCTCTGTCTCCGAGTCAACACTGGAGGTTGCCTCATCCAGGATAAGAATATTGGGATCGTAAACCATTGCACGGACGAAACAGATGAGCTGTCTTTGTCCCATGGAAATGGAGGCTCCCCTCTCGCTGAGTTCATAATTATAAGCCCCGGGGAGTTTTTCAATAAAATGATGGGCTTCAATCTTGCGGGCGGTCTGCTTAACTACGTCTTCCGATATATTTGGATTGCCCAGGGTGATATTTTCCATAATAGAACCGGAAAACAGCGTATTGTCCTGCAGGACAAGAGCAAAGTTTGAACGAAGCTCTTCAATCTTCAAATCACGGATATCCACGCCGTCTAACTGTATGGAACCCTCATTGATATCATAAAATCGCATCAACAGGTTGATAATAGTCGTTTTACCCGCTCCGGTAGCACCTACTATGGCTACGGTTTCGCCGGGATTGGCATCAAAGGAGACGTTCTTTAGAATGGTTTCCTCTTCATTGTAGCCAAACCAGACATCCTTGAAAGATATGTGTCCCTTCGGTTCCTCAATATGTGCAGGCTCCTCAGGATCCTGAACCCGGTTGGGGGTATCCAGCACGCCAAAGATGCGCTCCGAAGAAGCGAGAGCGGACTGGAGGGTATTAAACTTCTCAGACAAGCCCTGGATAGGTCTAAAGAATTGCCTCACATACTGAACAAAAGCGAGAAGAATACCAAAGGTCACCTGCTCCATAAGCGCTCTACCGCCTCCGTACCAGATAACAAGGGCCATGGCCAGGCTCGCCAGCACCTCTACCAGGGGCCAGAATATGGCAAAATAAAAAATAGTGTCTATATAAGCTTCCTTGTG
>DATFJD010000073.1:0-2258 GCA_035269475.1 Halalkalibaculum sp. | reverse complement strand
CACCGACAGGGATCCGCGAGCCATAAAAGCAGCGAGGAAAAATGCCAAAACTGCCGGCGTAGATCACCTGATCCAATTTGAAGTCTGCGATTTCAACGAAACGCCTCTTCCGGAAGGCAAGGGTGTAGTGGTGCTGAACCCGCCCTATGGTGAAAGGCTGGGCGAAAGAGAGAAACTGAAAAGCCTCTACTCCGATATCGGGGACTTTTTCAAGCAGAAGTGCACCAATTATACCGGATATGTATTTACGGGAAATATGGAGCTGGCCAAGCATATCGGTTTAAGGACCAATCGGCGGACTGAATTTTACAATTCCACTATCGACTGCAGGCTGCTGGAATTTGAATTATACGAAGGAAGCAGGGAGTGATAGAACACGGATGATGCTGGTTGAGCGAATTTCCGCAGTTTATCAATATTTTTTGGTCAAAACCTGTCCATTCCGTGTTATCTGCTTTCCTTATAATTAGAGCTTTCTTGCCAGGGTTAGACCGTCGCGAACAGTAAGCATCACCTGCTCTACCCTTTCATCCTTACGAATCATCTCGTTCAGCTCATCTATGGCCTTGGCCTTCTCGTCATCGGGCTTAAGCACCGCCCCGCTCCATAGCACATTATCAATGACTATCAGTCCGTTATCCTTGAGCATCGGCAACAGTTTTTCATAATACCCGGGATAGTTTACCTTATCCGCATCCAGATAAACAAAATCGAAGCTCCCATCCAGCTCTTCGATGGTATCCAGTGCCAGACCCATTTTAAGCGTAATTTTATGCCCATGTTTGCTTTTACTGAAAAATGACCTGGCCAGCTTTTCATATCGCTCATTATATTCACAGGTAATCAACTCTCCGTCTTCAGGCAAGGCCTCAGCCATGCTCAACGCCGAATAGCCGGAAAAGGTACCGATCTCCAGCACCCGCTTTGCCCCGCTTATTTTAATCAGCATTGCAAGCAGCCTGCCGACCACCCTTCCGCTGATCATATCGACATATTCAAGGTTTTCTTTTGATACTTCAACCAGTTCCTGAACCAGTTCAGACTCCCGGCCGGTAGCCCTTTCGGCATACTTTTCAATTTCGGAACTTATTATATCCATATTTCACATTTCAGATTCATATTGGCAACTTAGCGAAAGCCTAAAGATATTCAGTGCTCACAATCACTACAAACCAAATCGCTCTTGGATTTCATACCCGCTCGAGAATCATCCCTCTTTATTAAAGTCTTTCGGATTTATGTAAGGGTGCTGTTTAAAAGAAGGTTTAAACATATCTGGCTCAGGCAGGAATATGTACCCGGCAACAACAGCCGTACTGTCTATTACCTTAACCATCACTCCTGGTGGGACGGAATCATTCCTCTGCTGCTAAATGAGTACCTGCTGAAGCAGAAAGCAAGGGCACTGATGGAGGATAAGCAAATGCGTCAGTATCCCTTCTTCAAAAAAATCGGCGCCTTCTCTATCGACCGTGATGACCCCAGGAAAGCCATCACCTCTCTTCGCTATGCCGTTCAGTCGATGAAACGGGATAGCGCCAGCCTGTTTATCTATCCCGAAGGAAAAATTACCCCGGCCGGAAGCCCAATGAAATTTGAAGGAGGCCTAGCCTGGCTTCAGTCAAAAATACCGGAAGCGGACTTCGTTCCTATCGGCATCTATATGCACACCATTAGACACGATAAACCGGAACTGCACCTGCAAATCGGCGAGTCTGTAAAACCTGATTTAAACCTATCAAATAAAGAATTGACAAAGGTTTATGAAAATGAGTTAAATGATATTTTAGATGAGCTAAGAGCAACCGCCGGCTTCGACGACTCGCTTTATGAACCTTTCTTATAATGAAGGCACGCACTAGCAGGCATCTATCACTCAATCCCTGAATTTCTCAGATTTCACTCCACCTCACCAGGTCCACCGGTACAGCCTGCCCGACTTCTGTACCCAGTGCGGCTTTTCCCGCTTGTACCGAATTCTCATATCCACAAGCGGCCACAAGAATCTCCAATAGATTCTGGAGGGATAGATATACTCTGAAAAACCTGAACTTTTTTCGATCCTATCACCCAGGGATAAAAAAGCTTCACTCATAAATCGACGATAAAAAGGCCCGTTATCCAATGAATAAGACTGCTGAATCACTGCACTGGAATCATCATTTTTAAGCACCAGCTTGCGGGCATGATGGAGGCCGAAAATGGACAATCCCTTATCCTTCAGTTCTATATCCTCGTATCGTTGCAATATTTCACCT
>DATFJD010000072.1:0-14381 GCA_035269475.1 Halalkalibaculum sp. | reverse complement strand
GGCGAAAATAAGTTTTCCGGCTGTGGAGCATTTGTGCAATAAAAGCGTTTAATGGAACACGGATAACGCGCAATGGACAGATTTTCACTGATTGGGATTGTTATTGCCTTTTTAAAGAGGTTCAGCTAGATTGGCTAAATGAAGCTAACCTTTTACATATCGCTTTTCCTTTTCTTACCGGCTTTAAGCTTTGAGGTGATGGGGCAAAACCCTGTCTCTCGTATTGATAAACTACCTGACGTATCTATTCGGCCCGACTATTTTGGAAGCAAAACTATTACTATTGGACCGTGTGACGGTAGTTCGGTTTTAAAGAAGGAAATTCGCCTTGCCTATATTATAGATGGTGAGCTAAGAAAGGGAGATTTCCCGTCAATAAATTACAAATCTATAGCTCGCATTGAGGTGCTGCATGATCCTAAGGACGCCAACAGGACGGATCTGCCTGAGAATATTACAGGAGTTGTTTTAATTACTACCAAGAATAAGCGCTAAATACTTCGTAATACTTTAGCAAGAGCAGCTATATCCTCTTTATCGTTATATACATTCGGTGCTATCCGAATGGCCGATCCTCGTACGGATACGTGAATTTTGTTTTCAGTGAGTTCTTTCTGCAGTTCTTTGGGACGGATATGACTCGGAAGATGAATCCCAAACAGGTGGTGGCTTCTCCATTCGGGATGCTCAAGGTTAAATCCTAACTTTGGTAACTCATCAACCAGTTCTTTTGTAAGATTCTTGCAGTAGTTCTGAATATTTTCAGGCCCCCATTCCAGCAGCTGCTCCAGGGCTTTGATCATCATCGGCACCAGTATAAAATTGCTGCGCTCGCCAACATCAAAACGGATGGCGCCGGGCTGGTATTCATCTACATAATTGACGAGTCCCGCAAAGTCTTCACTGCCCTTGCGGTCCAGCCACCCTTCTTCCAGCGGTACGCCCTCTTTAAATCTAGAGCCAAAGTAGCCGAGTGCAATAGAATAGGGGCCCATCAGCCACTTGTATCCGGCGCAGATCAGGGCGTCCGGCTGAATTTCTTGGATATCGAAGGGCAGGGCACCAACCGACTGAGTGCCGTCAATGACTAAATAGGCTCCGGCTTCACGGGCTTTTTGGCCAATGGTTTTGAGATCGAAGAGCGTACCGTCGGTCCAGTGAATATTGCCGATGGCTACCATCAGCGTTTCACTATCAATAGCTTCAAGGATCTTCCGGTTCCACTTCCTGCCCCGTTCATCAAAATCAGCCGGGGCAGAGACGATCTGCAGTTCTGAGCCTGTCTCATCACAAAAGCGCATCCAGGGATAGACATTGCTGGGAAACTGCTCGCCGACAGCTATAATTTTTTTAGAGGTATCCCGCGGTAGGTTTTTGGCAACGGTTGACAGGCCATAGGAGGCCGAAGGCAGTATGGCAATCCGGTTGGATTCAGGAGCATTCACCAATTGGGCGAAAAGGCTGCGCAGACGGTCGCTGTCCCTGAAAAAATGTTCGGGGGTTACCTTCCAGGGAGCACGTTTTTGTTCAATGCCTTTTTTTCCTGCCTCTTCAACCGATTTTAGTATTGGGGACATGTAGGCACAGTTCAGATAATGGTGGCCTTCGGGAAGGGAGAACTGGTGTTTTTGGCAGTCCATAATCATGATGCAGGATTCAGGTTACAAGTTACAGGATGCAGGATTCAGGTTGCAGGATGCAAGATACAAGGTGCAGGATTCGGGTATTATGAATGTGAACATTAACCTTTCAAGATTAAACCTTCAACATTAGTCTTCTAGCCGGTCCGTTATTTTAAAGCTCTCCGGCCCGAACTGGAACAGCACATCGAGAATGCAGCACCAGGGTTCAAAACCGTCAAAATGCTGCCGGTAGGTTGGATGCTTAAAATCGGGGTCGCTTTTTATTTCAGCCTGGCGCTGGTAATGCCGGCTGTCATGTTCCTGGAAAAGGATGTCGGCTCCCATGCGTCTGGCGAATTCATCGGGGTCTGATGAGTATTGATCTATGTTGCTTGCGAATTCGTAATCAATAGATAGCTCCATAAACTGCAACAGCCGTTTTTGGATGTAGAGTATAAAGGGAAGCAGGAATTCATAGTCCGTGGCCGATTTAAAGTCGGCTATGATCTCGGGTTCGTAAAAATCATAATAGATGCTGTTGCGATAGTTGTATTTGATGCTGCGAAGCAATGGAGTGATCCAGTCTTCGCTATGGTCAATGCGAACCTTCCGAATGGCTTTCTTTCGATCTTCCGTCAGGATGGGAATATTGATCCATTGGCATCCTTCCGGCGTCCGAATCTGTGCCCGGTGCACCCGGCTCTTGCGCGACCACCGCTCCACGTCCAGCAGTACCACCCGGTCGGCCTGCAACATGGCAGCAAGATCGTACAGGTTCGGGGCAAATTGCGGAAGTAAGAGTGCGAGCTTCATTTTACCACTAAGGCACTTGAAGGAGTAACGAGTGATGAGTAAAAAGTAATGAGTGTAAAATAAATTACACAATACTGTAAGGTATCCATTTCAAGAGGGTCTTATATATAACCATTATATAACCATTATTTGATAATCTACTCATGGAATATGAAAATTGGGTAAGAAATTTACCTCCTGAGATTACCGAAGATACTGTTTGGAATCTTAAGGTATATCGTGCTGCCTTATATCTTTCTGAACTATGCTGGGCTGATTCACAATTACTAGCAGATAAAAGACATTTTTCATTATCGGATCAATTATTTAAATCAACGGGTTCGATAAGTGCCAATATTACTGAAGGTTACTCGCGTAACTCAAATAAAGAAAAAGCGAGATTTTATGAAATTGCATTAGGTTCTGCGAGGGAAAGTAAAGACTGGAATTTTAAAAGCCGATATATTTTAGGAGAAAACCTGTCACTTGACAGAATGAGACTTCTTACATCAATAATCAAACTATTACTAACAATGATTAATGAAAAAAGAAATTCTTATAGGGTATCTGAGTCTAATACTGAATATATCATAGATGACTTAGAAAATAATTAAATGAACTTAATTATTGTTGACTAAGCTGCAGTTACTTTTAACTCATCACTCATCACTTTTTACTCATTACTCATTAGCACCTATGCCTCAGAAGCTTTATTTTTGATCACGCTTAAAAGGAATTTGAAATTTTATTTTAACCACTACTTATGGAAGGCACTGTACGTGTACGTTTTGCGCCCTCGCCGACAGGGTTGCTGCATATCGGCGGACTTAGAACAGCACTATTCAATTACTTATTTGCCAAAGGGCATCCCGGCGGCGTTTTTGTGCTGCGCATTGAAGACACCGACCAATCCCGCTATGTAGAGGAGGCCGAGCAGGACATTGTCAACTCCCTGGTTTGGGCAGGAATGGATTTTGACGAAGGCCCCGGCAAGCCCGGTCAGTTTGGACCTTACCGGCAGAGCGAGCGGAAGGATATCTATGAAGAATATGCCGAGAAACTGGTTGAGCAAGGCAATGCCTATTACGCCTTCGACACTACAGAAGAGCTTGACCAAATGCGGGAACGTCTGCAGAAATCGGGAAACCCCTCGCCGAAGTATGATGCCATCACGCGCATGTCCATGAAAAACAGCCTCACGCTGCCGCAAGAGGAAGTCGATCGCAGGCTGGAAGAAGGTGAGGAGTATGTGATCCGCCTCAAAGTACCGCGACGGGAATCCATTCGCTTTGAAGATGAGATACGGGGATTCGTCTCCTTTGAGAGCAAAGGCCTTGATGACCAGGTATTGCTGAAATCAGATGGCATGCCCACCTACCACCTGGCCAATGTGGTAGATGATCACCTGATGAAAATCACGCACGTGATTCGCGGGGAAGAGTGGCTCAGCAGTGCCCCAAAGCATATTCTGATGTATGAATATTTTGGATGGGAGCCCCCGAAAATGGCACACCTGCCGCTTATTATGTCACCCAGCGGAGGTAAGCTTTCCAAGCGCAAGGCCGAGTCGGAAGGAATACCCATCAACACCAAAGATTATATCGAGCAGAAGTTTGAGCCGGAAGCACTGGTTAATTTTCTGGCATACCTGGGATGGAGCCCGGGCGATAACTCTGAGATCCATTCTCTTGAAGAACTGACCGAGATGTTTAGCCTGGATCGTGTGAGCAAGGGCGGCGCGGTATTCGATTACAAGAAACTGATCTGGTATAACGAACATTACCTGCGGGAAAAACCGGCAGAAGAGCTGTTCCCGAAAATAAGGACCATTGCGGAAGAACACGGCATTACACCCGATAAAGCCTATATGCTCGAAATCATCCCGCTGATGAAGGAGAGGGTCAGTAAAATTGAAGATTTCATCACGCAGGGCAGGTTTTTCTTTGAAGATCCGGAAGGGTACGAAGAGCAGGCTAAAAAGAAATGGAAGGATGACAGCGCGGATCTGCTCGAAGCCTATCTCGAAAATCTGGAAGAAATCGACGTGAAGGATTTTGAAGCCGATACGCTCAAATCCAATCTTAAAGAGGTTATCGATGCCCATGATGTCGGCTTTGGCAAGCTCATGATGCCATTGCGCATCGCTACTACCGGCATGGGCCATGGCCCGGATCTGTTCCCCTCACTGGAGCTGCTCGGCAAGGAAACGGTCATCCGAAGGATTGAGAAGGCGATTGAAAAACTGGGGTAGAATTAGGTAAACGGGACTATAGCTTCCTGAGAACATCATCTTGAAATCTTGATTCCGCAACAGAGCGGCGGAATCAGATGGAGAAGAGCGGGGAATCAGGGGTGTAGCAAGGGTTTTCGATGCAAAGCGGTGAAAAAATCAGCGTCATCAGCGGAATCGCAAAAATCTGTGATTCGAGTTGTATTTTCTGAGATCATTTATGTATCGTTGTTCAGTCATTTGATTTAAACGTAAGTGATCTTATGAAACAGAAAGTATTACTATTAGTCCTTTGCCTATTTGCCGTTCTTATTTGGGTGAATTCGGGATATGCTTCTCCGGAAACGGCTGAACTTGCCCAGAATGCCGCTGATCAGGCTTCCCAAAGCCAGGTTTCATGGACCAGCATTTTGCCTCCCCTTGTTGCTATCGGCATTGCACTGATTTTTAAACAGGTTCTATTTGCCTTGTTTCTTGGGATATGGTCCGGCGCGCTGCTCTCAACCGGCTTCAGTTTTGGCAATATTTTCAACACTTTTTTCACCACCCTTACCGGCTATATCGTACCGGCTGCCGCTGAGGAAAGCCATATGAGCATTATGATCTTCACCCTGCTTATCGGGGGGATGGTAGGTATTATAACCGATAACGGGGGTACCCGGGGCGTCATCAAGGCCATTAGCCGTTTCATCAAAACAAAAGTGCATGGACAGCTTGCTACGTCGCTGATGGGCTTTGTGGTATTTTTTGATGATTATGCCAATACTATGGTCGTGGGCAGTACTATGCGTCCGCTTACCGACCGGCTTCGCATTTCACGAGCCAAGCTGGCATATCTTGTGGATGCCACTGCAGCACCTGTTGCAACCATTGCCTTGGTAAGCACCTGGATCGGCGCTATGGTCGGCTTTATTGCAGATGCCGAGTCAAAAATGCCCAATTTTAATGAGTCTGCCTATTCCGTATTTATTAATTCACTTCCCTATAATTTTTATGCTTTCTTCACTCTTTTATTTGTAATACTGATAGCCTGGTCAGGCCGTGACTTTTCTACCATGCTCAAGTCGCGAATCAACCTTTACAAGGCCAAGCACGACCCGAAGCTGGATACCTACAATTTATGGAAAGATAAGATTGAAAAGGATGAGGAAGAGCAAAAAACAACTCATTGGGTCAATGCCGCACTGCCTATTATAACCCTGGTTTTTGGAACTGTTGGCGGTTTGGTTATTACGGGGGAAGGGAGCTCCATTCAGGAAATTATTGAAACGGCCGACTCATACAAAGCACTGCTATGGGGGTCGCTATTTTCTATTTTTGTTGCCATAGCCATGACGCTGAGCCAAAAGATTCTTAGCGTGAAAAAAATGCTTGAAGGGATGATGGAAGGCATGCATACCATGTTTGACGGCTTGCTTATTCTGGTTCTGGCATGGTCGCTGAGTGCGGTTACTGTAGAACTGGGCACTGCTGAATACCTGATGTCCGTTTTTGGGGAAACGTTGAATCCGTTTTGGCTGCCTGCCCTGGTCTTTATTCTTTCTGCCCTCACAGCCTTTGCAACAGGTTCAAGCTGGGGGACTATGGGTATTTTAATGCCGCTGGTAGTACCCCTGGCTTGGGAAATCGGCAACACAAGCGGGCTGGCATTTGAAGTTACCCACGAGATTATCTACGGAAGTGTCAGTGCGGTATTAGCCGGTTCTGTATGGGGAGATCATTGCTCACCAATATCAGATACAACTATTCTCAGTTCTATTGCTACTCAATGCGACCATGTTGAACACGTAAATACTCAGCTGCCATATGCCATGATTGTTGGTACCATAAGTACGGTCGGATTGATAGGAATGATGGTTATGGGTATTCCATGGTGGGTTATCTATCCGCTGGGAGTTGCAGTAATCATTGGCATCATCTTCAAATTCGGCAAGGTACCTGATCCCGAAGAATACACGCCCGATGGCAAGGAACCAGCGGTAACCCGTATCGAATAAATAGAACGCGGATGCCGCGGTTACAGTGGGTTTTCACGGGAAATATATATTTTTTGGCCTAATTTACGTGAGCAACCCATTCAAATAAATTAAAACCGGCGAGCATCCGTATGATCCGCTTTATTCGTGTTCTATTTGAAATTCGTAGCGGTTGGTTTCTTCCACAATTTGGCTGCCATTTTTAAAGCGACGCTCTTCAAAGATCACCTTACCGGATTTTTCAACAAGTATGACCGTAGAATTGCGGGTGCCGTACCTGTCTGTTTTGATAAAAATAGGGGATACCGCCCTTTCAAGCTCATGCGGTATGCCGGTGTCGGGCAGGTCCTCGTCCGGTGCTTTAGTATCATCCTCTAACAGTTCGAAAAGCTTCTTCTCCGTAACCTCACCGGTGCTTATCATAGAAGCCAATGCCCTTTTGGCCTTCTTCACTTTGGGCCACGGCGTATCGAGCAATCGGTTACTCAACCCGTAGAGCCCGGCATCAAGCGCTTCTATATCCTGCTGCCGGTTAGAGTAGTACATCAAACCGGCAGCTTTGCCGGAAAGGTCACCGCCCAATAAATTAAAGCCGTTATATAGATTTGCTTTTTTATCAACATCCTGCAAATATTGACCCATCGTTTTACCACCTTTTAGGTAGTCAAGAACCAGGTGGCCCCTGCTGGGAGGGTCTTCCTTTTGAATGGATGGGTCCCTGTAATTGGTAAGCGCTGAAAACTTTCCGTCTTTTGTAATTCCAAGCCAGGTACCGCCGGCTTTTAAATCCTTGCCGGCCAGTATGTTTGGATAATCATCCCAAAATTGGGCCGGACGCGTAGGCCGTTTGTAGAATTCATCCCGGTTGGTGGCAAAAATGAAATCATATACGGGATGCTGCTTGTAGGAGAATACCAGGAGACACATTTCAGTTAAACTAACTTATTTTGATTGAGACTTTAGGTAGTTAACTTTGCACAGGGCAACCTAACATTACCATATTATAAATAGATTGAACATAACGGAAATTCTCGAAACAAATTGGCATATTCCCCGTGAGGTAATGCTGGGGAATTTATTAATAAATAAGCGTATATGTCGCTAATCAAACAAAATCGTGCTTTTGGGCTTTGGGATTTTCTTTTTATCGGTCTCGGTATTGTTTCCGCAGCCTGGTTTTTTCTTTCCTATCCTTCCCAGGATCCCAGAAGTATAATGGAATCGGGCATAAATGAAGATTCCGCCACGCTGAGAGCTGCTGAAGTTTTAAATAAATTAGGGTATTCGACAGGCAATTCAAGTACACGAGCAGATTATCAGGTTGAAGTCTCTTTGCTTGACAGCCTCCAACAAAAATTGGGGAGGCCGGAGTCCATTAGAACGTTAAAAAAATCGGAAGACGAGCAGGTATTCCCTTTTAATTGGAATGTCCTTTTTTATCCTTCAACAGCAACGGATGAATTTAATTGGGGCGGCATTGATGAAGAAGAGCATCTGACGGTTCGCTTGGATGATAGAGGCAGGTGGATTGAGTTGTTAAATGCTACCGACAACATGCCTTCCGAGCCTTTAAATCGCAATGCCTTGCAGTACGCTTTTAAGGAAGATAGCACCAAGGAGCTTTGGCGAAGTATTCCCGATTCAGCCTGGCAGGGCGTGTTAAGTTTTGATGTGGAAAATGGTTACGACGCTTCATTGCAAAATGAACCTGAAACTGAAAAGGGTGAGGAGGATGCTCACGTATTTTCTCTTTATGAGCTGAAAAGGCTGGGTGAGTATTACTTGCAGAGTTCAGTTTGGAAGCCGGAGGAATTTGAGCTTTCGGATGTTCAGATCAGGACACTGGACAATACCAGGGTGGCCGACCTGAACTATGTAAGCATAGAACCGCAGCTGGGCCAGGATATCCGGCTACGGTTAAGGCTTATGCCAACCGGCTCATTATTAAACTTGACCGCTGATTATAATTCAGACTCCAATGGAGCCTCAACGGCAGAACTGATGGAGCTGGCTACATTAGTAATTGGAGTGATTTTCGGAATTATTGTTATGGTAACCTTCATCTACAGGATGAGGGCCCGGGTGGTAGATACGAAGTCTGCCTTGGTAATCAGTATTCTGGGTGGATTGATCATCCCGGCTTCTATTTTTCTGGAGAATATAGAAACGGTTGATTTATTTAACGAAGGAATCATCTGGTTCCGGCTGGTTGATACGTCACTTGAGATGGCCATCTTTGGCGCTTTTGGTTCCCTTGCATTTTTTGCACTCGCAGCTGTTGGTGATTCTCTAACGCGGCAGCACTGGCAGAAAAAGCTTGTTTGTTATGATTATATAAGGCAGGGCATGCTGTTTAACCGGCCAATCGGTGAAGTGCTGTTACGCTCAGTGATACTGACGTTCGTAGCAGCAGGTTTTTGGTCGCTCCTTTTGTGGTTCATGCCGGAAATCTATTTTAACCTGGAGTGGACCTTTGTTAGCTACGAAGCTGCGTGGGCCCCATTATACCTTTTATTGGAAAATGCCTGGTTTAGCCTGATTTTCATACTGGGAATTTTCCTGGTTGTAGGATCCCTCATTTATTCGCGGATAAAAAGACGCTGGGTATTAGTACTGGTGACAACACTACTCTTTGGATTGGTGGGTCCGCTTCCTTTCTATTTCGGACCGGTTTTAGAGCAATATGCCATGATGGCAATTTTTGGGTTGGGTTTGAGCCTCATTTACCTGAAATGGGATTTTCTAACACTGCTATTCACACACTTTTTATTTATCAGCCTGCTGATGGCTTCCAGCGGCTGGCTTGTCAGCTCTTCGCCCGACCTGCATGTCTTTATCGTCTTTTCTCTATTTCTCATTCTGATAATCGGATGGGCTATATTTTCTATCGTTAAAGGAAAAGAGGAGCAGTCGCTTCCAAGCTATGTTCCCGAATATGTGGAAGAGCTGGCACAGGAAGAGCGCATCAAGCAAGAGCTGCAGATTGCCCGGGGGGTGCAGAACTCTTTTCTGCCGACCGAGACTCCCGACCTTGAGGGGCTCGATATTGCGGCAATTTGCCAGCCGGCATACGAAACGGGCGGAGATTATTACGATTTTATTCAGCTTGACGATCATCGCGTTGCACTGACAATCGGTGATGTCAGCGGTAAAGGTATTCAGGCCGCTTTTTATATGACCTTTACCAAGGGCATCCTGCATTCTCTTTGCCGGGAAACGGACTCCCCTGCTGAGCTGCTGAAGAAGGCAAATCGCTTATTTTGCGACAATGCCAGAAAAGGCACCTTCATTTCACTGGTCTATGGTATCGTCGACCTGGAGAAGAAGACCTTCACGTTTTCCAGGGCCGGGCATAACCCGATACTGCACCTGCAGGCCAAAGACGGGAAGTTGAATGAACTTCAGCCGAACGGTCTTGGTTTGGGACTTACGAGAAATGCATCCTTTGATGAGAATATCAGGGAAGTGAAGCTTGATCTGGAGGAGGGAGATCTGCTGGTACTTTATACTGATGGGATAGTGGAGGCCTTGAATGAAACGCACCAGTTTTACGGAGGCAACCGGCTTCTGGAACAGATTAAAAACCACAAAAATAAGAGCTCCCGGGAAATTATTGAAGTACTTTCTGAAGATGTAGCCTCATTTATAGGTTCGGCCAAGCAGCATGATGATATGACTATGATGGTCATTAAAATGAATACCCGGTGAATGCGTTAGTAAGAATCATAAAGAAGAAAACGTCACGTTTATTCACATATAGCACAGATTTTTAATAGAAAAAGATTTATGAAACCAAGATATCTCTTATACCTGCTTCCTCTTATAGCATTGGCGGCATTCAGCGCTTACGAAGGGCAAAAACCGGAAGAAATTACCTGGTACTCCATGCAGGAAGCGCAGGAACTTGCCGTGGAAAATGATAAAAAAGTGCTGGTCTATGCCGAAGCTGTCTGGTGTACCTACTGTAAAAAAATGGAGAATGAGGTATTCCCCAGGCAGGAAGTAATAGATTCACTGGCACGCTACTATTACCCTGTACGAGTTGATATTGAATCTGATAAGAAACTAGTGTTCAACGAGGAGACACTTACAGGCAGCCAGTTCGCCCGGAAATATCGGGTTCAGGGCACACCAACCTTTTTCTTTATTGATAAGAACGGACAAATATTGGGAGCGCAGCCGGGATTTATTCCTCACGATGTCTTTACCAACCTGCTTGCATTTGTCGGTTCTGATGCACACGAACGGGTTTCTTTCGATGAATATACCGGGGAGAATAAAAATTAGTTTAAACTGTGTAATCTTTTTCTCCATTTGATATATTTCACCTTCTTTATTCAAGGAATTTCCACATTACTGACATTTTATGGTTTTAAGCCAGTCCGTTGAAGATTACCTAAAAGCAATTTACAAGCTGGAGACAGACGAGAAAGGTGCCTCCACGACCCGCATTGCGGAAGCTCTGGATGTTTCATCTGCATCAGCCACCAATATGGTTAAGCGACTGTCTAAGATGGGACTGGTGAATTACCAATCCTACAAAGGAGCGAGCCTTACGGCTTCCGGACGAAAAATCGCCCTTGAAATCATTCGCCACCATCGCCTGCTGGAACTGTATTTGCTTGAGGTAATGGGTTATTCCTGGGATGAAGTTCATGATGAGGCCGAAAAGCTGGAGCATCATATCTCCGAACAGTTTGAAGATAAAATTGCAGAGCTGCTGGATAATCCCACTCACGATCCTCACGGGGATCCTATTCCTACCAAGGAGGGCATCATGCCCGAGATGGAGACCGAATCTTTGATAAATGCCGAGGAGGGCCATCACTACCTGGTGAGCCGTGTCAAGAACCAGGACCCTGAGCTTTTGCGGTACCTGGAGAAAATCGGACTGCTTCCCGGGGCGAAGCTGATGATCAAAGATAAGGGCCCTTTTCGCGGACCCATCACACTTAAGGTTGAGGACAGTGAGCAGGTGCTGGGCCATGAAGTGGCAGAGCATATCTATATAGCCGAACTACCCGAATAACCCTCCGTGCAACTATGAATTTCTCCGTGATACTTAGTGATACAGCTAAACCGGTTGTTACACAGAGTTACACAAAGAAATTAAGAGTTTCACAGAGTTTTCTTATTACCGCATTTCATATTTTATCCCGAGCAGAAACCTTCGTTCCTGTATGGGACCGAAAACGTGATCGGTAGCGAAATCATCACTGAATGGCCGATCCGGGGCAATAAGCGGGTTTTCCTGCGTGTAGTTGAAAAGGTTCTTAACCGATCCGTAAATCTCTACTCCGCTGCCTAAGCGTTTGCTAAGCTTAACATTTTGCTCGGTATATACTTCAGAAACATTCTTTGCCCCGGGGTATTCGGGCAAATCCATTTTTCCTACAATTCGACCCGTGTAGTCAATGGAAACTCCTATAGACTCAATGCCATATGAGACTGAGAAGTTACTGTTGAAATTAGGTGCAAAGGGAAGGGTCTCCTTTCCATTGTTGGTATCCTGGAACACATCCTGAAAAGTGATGCCAACGGAATACTGCAGGGGACCCGGGAAATTATGTGCGGCACTCAGGGCAATCCCCCTGGAAACCGAGTAACCGTCAAGATTACTGTAGCGTATCTCATTTGGATTGGAATAATCGGGGATAATCCGGTTGCTGAAGCGGGTGTAGAACAGGTCAAGATCCATGTTTAGCACCGAGGTGCCGATATCAACAATCTGGTTTATGTTAAGGGTACCGTTATATGATTTTTCAGGATCCAGGCTTTCGGTAATGACCACTTCCCGGGAGCCGGAAAGAATATCGTGTTCTTCGGTAAATAGATTAACGATACGAAAGCCCGTACCGGCATTGAAACGTATGGTGGTGTGATCAGTTGCACTTACTTTCAGGTTGAAACGAGGGGAAAAGATAAAGCCGTGTTCGCGGTAATGATCAACACGAGCCCCTACCAAACCCCTGACTTTCTCGCTGAATATATGTTCATACTGGCCAAAAAGTCCCGGGGTAAAACGACGGTCTTCAGAGCCGTCTTCCAGCCTTTGGTCGTCAAAAGTCTGGTCGAGGGCATCATAGCGAATGGAACTGCCTAAAAGCAGCTGGCGGTTGTAACTGAACTGTTTGTCCCATACCAGGTTAGTAAAAAATATTTGCTGGCCGGCGGTATAGTGGTAATCCCCATAGTAACTGTTCTGATCATGGTAGCTGTAGGAGAAATCCAGCGTGAATGTTTCTTCAATAGGCAAATCATAGGTTCCGATAACCTCAAAACGATTGGTTATAATGGATTCGCCGTATATGGTGTCACTGCCACGCAACTCCTTTGAATACTGCGGGGTGCCTCCCAGGCGGTCTTCGAAGTAATATTTAAAGGCGATATCAAACCGGCGCGCCTGCGGCCTTTCTATGCTCCATTTATTGAACAGGGATACGCGTTTCCGTTTCGTGGCATCGGCAAAATTATCGTCATTATGGTCCAGAAACCGGTCAAAGTAAAAAGCATTACCGCTGAAATAGGTCCGGAAGCCTTCCGTTGCGGGCGAGTAGGAGAAATCCAGGTTGTTTTCCAGGTGGGTGCTGGTATATCCCTCCAGGCTGAGCCTTGATGCAGTAGCCGGATCCTTGGTGCGTACATTGATGACACCGCCCATAGCTTCTGAGCCGTACAGGGTAGAATTCGGACCTTTTATTATTTCAATACTCTCAATGATACCGGGGTTGATGCCGTTTAGCCCATAAACTGAAGCCAGGGAACCCATAATCGGCATACCGTCAATCAATACCGAAGTGTAGGGGCCTTCCATACCGTTGATTCGGATGCTGTTGGTTCCGCAAACCCCGCAGGAAACCTCATTATAGAGCCCGTTTATAAAGCCCACGGACTCCATAATACTGCCGGATGGATTCTTGTCCAGAAAGCGGTTGGATACCACATTTACTTTAACCGGTGAGTCCTTAACGTAGGTTTCTCTCATGGTACCGGTTACCACTACCCGGTCGAGTTCCGTAAGCGACTCCTTCAATGCTATCTGTATTTCAAGTGTTTTACCCGCTTCTATGTTGATTTCCCTGCTGACGCTCCGATAGCCTACTGCGGATGCCTCAATGGTGTAGGTGCCGGTAGAGAGGTTTTTGATCAGGAATCTGCCTTCTTCGTCGGTGGCGCTTCCTTTCTGTATGCTCTTAATGCCAACGTTAACACCCGGGACGGGTTTTCCGTTATGAGAAACGATTCCTTCCACCTGGCCCTTGGTATCTTGAGCCGAGGTTAAAAAAGGGATGAAAGTGCATAAGAGTAAGGCTATTAGTTTTTTCATGGCTTATTTTAAATTTAGCTTCAGCTAACAAATAAGATAAAGCATATAATTAATTTAGCCAAGACTAAATTTTAAATTATGTGATGGTGAACTTTAGCCGCCGCTGGTAGAAATGAACGCGGAGCATTCGGAATTGAGTCAACCGCGGAGCGATTGACCAGGGAATACTTAGATAAGGGTCTGGAAAGCGGATGGCTCAGGGCTTCTGCTTATCACTTGTCATTAGTGCCCGCTCTACCCATCTCCTCAGCCACCCGCTCTGCGATGGCTGAAGGGTTTCAACCTATACATATGAAAAGAAAAAAGGCACCGCCCGACAGCTAAAAGGAAACCAAGCTTCCTTCGTGAATCTTTGGGCTTCTTTGTGCAGCTTCGTGATATAACAGGAATAGTTTATCCCAGCCAGAACCCGGCGATAAAATATAGGCCAACGG
>DATFJD010000071.1:0-7026 GCA_035269475.1 Halalkalibaculum sp. | reverse complement strand
TTGCTGTTTAAATGGTTTACTCAGCATTGAACAATCAGTTGTTTTTCGAAGATAAGGCCGGTTTGTTTAAGATACGTAATATCAATTTTCCAAGGTGTTTCTCGCAGAGGTCCGCTGATGTATTTGCCTTGGATCGCAGATGGTTTCTATTATCGGGATATTATCAGTGCAACTCTGCGCTGTAATCTGCGAACATCTGCGAGAGTTAAAAGAGACCGTGTCGCATTGATTGTTCGACCAAATTAGATTCCGCGTATTTAATAGCGCTTGCTGCGATCAGTTTTCTTTTGCTTTCACGTTAATGGAAACGGTGATTTCCTGAGAGGTATTTTCGGGCAGCCGGATGTATTCCGGGATTACCAGCTGCGTTTGCAGGCTGGTTGAAGAGGTAATGCTGCTGAGATCAAGCGGCCGGGTAAGCAGGTTGCCGGGAACTTCCGTAGTAGATTCGGCCATCATCACCCTGATGGAGTCCCGGTCGGGTTTCATTGAAATCAGTGACAGATCTCCGGGCAAGCTGCCCCGGGTAGTGACTTCAACAGGCAGGGTATATTCATTTAGCTTCTGGGCCCGTATTTCTAAAGAGCGGGGATTGACCTCAAATAGTCTCAAATCGGAGGGGAGGTTTACATTATTTTCTGTAATCACCAGTTCATCTTTCCCTGCGTAGTTGTTTAAATTAAAAGAGACCACCAGCTGTGACTGGTCAAAAAGACGAAAAGCCTGGTCAGACCCGGCCAGGGTCAGGCGGGCCTCCAGCGGTACGGAATCCTGCAAAACGATATTGCTCGATTGCAGGTTGCGGTATTCTATGGGCACGGAGAAGGTTCGGTAAACGGTCTCGGTCTGATAAGCGAATGCAAACCAGAAGATGACGGCAAGAGTAACCGATGCCAGGGCCGTGCCCAGATCCCGGCTGTTCCACCAGTTTTTAAACGCCGATTCCTGTCCCTCAAGCTGCGTTTCCCAGTGCTCGTCCAATATTCCTTTCAGCTGATTGCCGGATTCCAACTCTCGAATGGTCCCGTTTTGGGCAACGCTGATGGTGCCTCGTTCTTCCGATACCACAACCACGAGGGCATCACATTGTTCGGCAAGGCCCAAAGCAGCTGCGTGCCGGGTGCCGCCTCTCGATATTTTGTCCAGTTTTGTGGATAAGGGGAGATGGGCGCCAAATCGCATGATATGTTCCCCTTCCAATAATACCGCCCCGTCATGTCCCGGTGCTTTGGGATTGAAAATACTGTGCAGGAGCGGTATGGATAACTTTCCGTTTAAAGGAATACCGCCGTGTATATGACGATCAATGTTTTCCTTGCCTTTAAGCACCAGCAGGGCCCCCGTTTTTTTCTCAGCCATTTTGGCAACGGCTTCCGTAATAATATTAGTCGTTCTATTATCGAAGGGAGTACGGCTGTTTTTCCAGAAGATACTCCAGCTGCCGATACGCTCAAACAGACGCCTAATATCCGACTGGAATACAACTACGATACCTATCAGAATTACGGCAAAAAAAGCTTCGATAAGGAGTTCGGTCAGGTACATTTCGGTGAGACGTGCCAGCACATAGAGTCCGAAAAGAGAGGTGATGCCGATAATAGACTGCCGGGAGGTACTTTGGCGAAGCCAGTTAAGTATAAGGTAAAAGAAAACGGATATGATGGCTACGTCAATAACATCAGCGATCCTGACGTTAATCAAGAAATCATGCAGGCTATTAAGAATGTTTTGTAGCATAGGTTGATCGCTTCATATCAATTGGCAACCGGCCGGTTTAAATCAGGTACGCGTAAAAATATACGTTGAAATCACGAAAACCTAAGCCAAACTAAGTGATTTAGCTTTCAATGATCTGCGGGTTAGGGCATTAATCTACAGGCCACTATTCAATCCAATACTTTTTTTAGCGTATCCAGGGAAATATTGGCTCCGCAAATAATGATAACGGTAGTCTGGCCGGCAAATCGTTCGGGTTCAAGCAGCGGACCCGCTACAGCAACTGCAGCTGATCCTTCCACCAGTTTATGATGTTTTTCAATCATCAGCCTGATGCATTCTTCTATCTTTTCTTCCGAAACGAGTATGAAATCGTCAACCAGCTTTTTACACAAATCAAAAGTAATGGCATCTTTTTCAAAACCGCCTGCGGAGCCATCCGAAAGTGTTGGTTTGCTTTCAACCTCTTTGTACTCACCGGCACGGACCGATACCGACATCTCCGGTGAGTTTTCGGGCTGGCACCCAATGATGTTGGTTTGTGGACTTCTCTCTTTTACGACACTGCCGATTCCCGAGATCAATCCACCGCCCCCCACGGTTGCAAGGATATTATCAGGTTCGGCAATCTTTTCCAGGATTTCAATCCCGATGGTTCCCTGTCCCGCTATTATTTGCTCGTCATTATAGGGAGACACATAGATCCACCCGTTTTTATCCGCGGTTTCGCGGGCAAACATTTCCGTGGTATAGGGGTCATCACCATGAAACTCAAGGTCGGCTCCATACGATTGGATGGCCTCAATTTTAGAAGAGTCGGCGTTTTTAGGAAGAAATATTTTGCCCTTCATACCAAGCAAGTCCAAGGCCCGTGCAAATCCCAATCCATGATTACCTGTAGATGCGGTAACCGGCAATTGCTTAAGCTGCTGTTCCTGAATCCACATTAGTTTATTCAGGCTTCCACGGGCTTTGAATGAACCGGTATACTGCTCGCTCTCCATTTTAAGGTAGACATTACCCTTACACTGCTCACTCAGCCACCGGGAGTGGAGGAGAGGGGTGTTTAGGATGTTGTCCTGTATTCGTTCCCGTGCTTCTGATATTTGATCTATGGAAAACATAAGTTGTAATGAAAGTGTATCCTTCATATAAAAAAGCCCCGGATAACCCGAGGCTTTTAAATATAGTAATAAGCTGAAACTTATCTTAAACGGGCGGTTGCTGTACGCGTGCCTGCTTTACGTGATTCATAATTTACGGTGATATCACCTCGGCCTTCTACAAGAAATTCATATTCGATTGCCTGGTTGCCGGGTACCGATAAAAACTGAATTTCCGGTTTATGGTCTTTGTAATCAACCCTGCTGTTGTATTTATCAGTAATTTTACCGGCTGCAATTACTTTCGCATTATTCCCGCTTACTTTAAGCATATCCTGTGGATAGAGCTTGTTTTTCACGGAATGATAAGTCATGGTAGGAATTGCATTCCTATTGACCAAGCGTACTTTTATGCTATAGACATCATCTGAAACTTTCTTTGTTTCATATACCTCCATCTCCAGATCCGGTGTCTGTGAAGCCGCATACATAACCGCAGAGGCGTTTCTGTGCACGAGATCCTGTAGCATAAAAGGATGAGGAAGCCTGGAACTCATTTTAGTCCATCCGCCGATCTCAATATCGCCATAGATAGGGTGCTGATAGGATTTCCACTCGTTGTAGAGTGAACCCTGAACAACATAATCATTAAATTGGAGGCGTTCACGCTCCCTTTCAGTATTAGTTCCAAACCCTTCACTGTTTTCTTCAGAGTCATCATCATCATGGGCAGCATAGGTTTCATGTTCAGGCATGAATAACTCTCCGACGAAACTGAATGCGCCAACTTGATTGTAGGTAAATTCGGTGAAGTCACCGTAGGTAGAATAGAGATCTTTCCAGCTAATAAGATACCGGTAGCCGGGTACAATTTTTTCGGCATTCTCACCCAGTATGTCATAAACCGCAATATCTTGCCGATTGAGTGGCCCTTCTGATTTAGTACCCGGGCCTCTCAGAAACATTCCGCCATTATTATGAAAAGCGAAAACCATAATAATATTCGGACGATCCATCAGAAAATCGGTTACTGCTTTCGATACATTTCCCGAAAAGGGATAGTTGCCGGCTCCGCGCTGAACATAAGGTGGAGCCCAGTTAGATCCCCAATTTCTATTCGGATCTACATAACCTTCTGAGTCTTCATTCACACGGCCGTCTCCATCATTATCGATCCCTTCCTGCCCCAAAATAGTCCATTCACCCATTTCGCCGGGTTCTACCCTCACCATTATGCGTGGATCTTCGGGATCTGTCTTCCACTGACCAAAGGGATCTTTCTTACGCATCTGGTTGATAGATCCGTCTCCATTTAAATCTTCGGGAAAATCTTCATCAAAAAGCCCGTCACGGTCATCATCTTTTGGAATGCGAAGTCCCCGGTTGGTACTCGGGGTATTGGGATCGTTGAAAAAGTGGTAACGCCCGTCAACATTTATAGATGGGACAAAATAGAAGGCATTGCGATCTACCATATCTGTTACTTGTTCGTTGCTGCCGTAGTTGGTTAGCAGGTAGTTCATCAGGTAAAGATTCACTTCTGTTGCCTGAATCTCATTACCGTGAATATTCCCATCTACGTACACACCGGGTTTGGATAGAGCTTTACCTGTTTTGGGATTGTTTAGGGTCAAAGACCAAATATCCCGGTTCTCTTCGCTTTTGCCGATCACCTCGATATCAGTCATTTCGGGAAAAGCACTGTTCAGAGCTTTAAGGGCTTCAACCATCTGTCCATAGTCGTAGTAGTGGTCGAAGCGCAAAGGCACATCTATATTCTGCGATTGTGCAAAACAGGTACTGCTAAGGCTAAATAAAAGTGTGAGTGCTATTACTGATTTGAATAATCTCATTTGGAACCTCCTAAATTCACTTGTGTACGATCGCCCCATGCATGAGCGGATTCGAGATTGATTTGTAGATTATCGGTGTTTGGTGATCGAAGCAGCCAGGTATATTCCTTTACCTCATGGCTACCCAGGCTACTGATAGGGGTTCTGCTTTTCCCTGAGAGTATCTCCAATCCGTCAGCATTAAGAGTGAGAATGGCCGGAGCAGGCTGCTCATTTTTGGTTCCCATTGCGGTGGGAAAGGGCAGGTAGTTTTCATTTTGAACCCAAACTTTTACCCGGTAAACACCGCCTCCTTTATCAGTGGATTCTGTCTTAAGTACGCTTAATTTCGCCAGCTTATCAGACAAGGTAATAACCCACGGAACTTGTATTTCAAGCAGAGAATCGACCATGGAAGCCGGGGGCGTGGTACGTACATAAGGCACTTCACCGCCTATTTCTACTTCGCCCAAACTTGGGTGGTTATAGGTTTCCCAGGCTATAAATCCTTTACCGTTAAGTTGCTGATCGTTGAATGCCATAAATGCTTTGTCGTCGGGATCGGCACCATCCGAGCTTTTAGGTTTTGGCATCTGTTTGATCATGGCTCCAATTCTTTCGGGTGTCATCTGTCCGCCTTCCACCATCTTGATTACCATAGCTGCACTAAAGCGATCGGGTGCTCCCACTTCTTTAAGGAACATCCCGATTTTTTCTTCGCCGAGCTCGATAAATTCGTCACTCGACATTTTTTCTATAATTTCGGCGGTTAAACCGCTGCCTTCTTCTTTCTCTTCTTTAAATTCAGGCAAGGTCCATAGATTCATGCTGAATGTTGGTATGCCGAGGTGGTAATAAGACCACAGTTCAAAGGAACCGTCCTTCGCAGTTTCAGGATCCAGGTTTTCAATACTGAAGTTCTTGTCCTTGAGATACTCCTTGTATTGGTCTGACAGTTCATTGTAAAACTTCAGATCTTCATCCCGTGGATTAACAACGGCACCTAAGCCCAGGAAACTGGCGACCACCGATTCGGTTATCTCAAATCCGGGAGGGGCCAGCGGCTGTACCAGCTCTATCACTTCATCCATGGTATAGGTTTTGTTCGGATCGGCACCTACCTGTTCTGCAAAATTTTCCGGTATCTCAATCTGGTTGTAGTCAGCAGATCCCTGCCGGCCGCCTTTGGGCGGGATCAGGCTGAAATTTGTGGAGCCAAATGAGAAAGTCATGGCTATTTCAGGATGGCTGAAAGTAAATTCGAGTATGGCATAAACTTCCGGAGTGCTGCCCGGCCAGGCACCGCCTGTTTCCGTAAAATCTTTAAAAAGGTGCGGGAAATTCAGGTTCACATTGACTCCGCCGGGTCCGTCTTCATTATAGACCCCGTCGCCATCATTATCCAAGCCTTCCGAATAAATTCTATAAAGACCGGCTTCACCTTTTGATCGGTCAGCTTTCTTCATCAGCCTCGAATCACCTTCGAGGGGTATCCATTCTCCGGTGGGATCTTTGACGCGCATTTTGGATTTATAACCGTCATTATTCAGATCCTCCAGCCCATCTTCGTCGACAGCTTCATCCATATCATCGTTGTGTGGATGGGAGTTACGGGTATCTTGCAGAAGAGGTACAGCAAAGTAATGAGCTGCCGCATCTGGATTACCGTTCGGGAGAATGTACCATGTTTTATCTTCCGCAGCATTTTCCTGAATGACCAGGCCTGCCAAATGCAAGGCAGCTTCGGCAGAGATAGGGTAGGTTCCTTCTAAATTCCCAACTACGAATATTGCCGGTAAACTTTTTTGATCGGTACCGGTTTCAGGGCCAATTTCAATCATTTTCAGATCCTGCCCGCCCGGTGATTTTGTGAGAGTGTGGACTTTAGTCTTATTCCTGTTAGCTTTATTAAGCTCATCGAGCATTTGATTAACTTCGGCAGGATTGTGATATCGCTTCTCACTGGAAGATTGTTGGGCTGAGACTTCAGATAAAGTCACCATCAGCAACAATAATATCCAGACGGCACATAGTACTTTCTTTGGAATTCTAAGCATACGCCTCCTATTATTTAACATTTTGTGTATCCCTTTTAATTAATGTTAGAGAGTTAACAAAAAATGGGATCTTTAACAAAGCCGGACTAGCAAAAAAATATCAAAATATCCTGCAGATCGGAGGCCGAAGCTTCTGATTATCTTTGCAGCAGCAGAAGAATTTCAGGTAAGGCTCGTTTTACCCATTCTCCATACATCCTACCGGAGGGATGCAGTTGATCCTCAGCCAGTAGGGTACTGTCCGTTTCTGCTTCTTTAGAAATGGGCGTAATATCTACATAGTGTACACCCAGACTGTCGGAGATGGATTTATTGATG
>DATFJD010000070.1:0-2359 GCA_035269475.1 Halalkalibaculum sp. | reverse complement strand
TTTTGTGCGATATGCCTGGAAATACACCAAGAACAAAGATTCGGCTATGGACATTGTACAGGAAAGTTTTATCAAACTCTGGGAAATGAGGAAAAGCCTCGATCCGGCTCAGTCCTTAAAGACGTACTTCTATCGTATGGTGAAACATAAATCCCTGAATTACCTGCGAGACGTTAAACAGCACACAGAAGATATTGATGATTTACAAATTCCCGATAACAGTATCGCGAGTTATGAGGACACAGAAAGTAAGTCCTCCAAATTAATTGAGCCGCTCAAACGCTGGATCAATGAGTTGCCCGACAGGCAGAAGGAGGCTTTTAAGCTAAGCCGGTATGAAGGGCTCACCCATGATGAAATTGCGGAAGTCATGGAAGTTTCCCCGCGAACTGTAAACAACCACATCGGAGCGGCGCTCAATAATTTGCAGGAAAGGTATAAGAACTTTAAGGACATTAAGTAACAACATTATGCATAGTGATGACTCTTCAAATAACTGGCTGAAAGAATTTCTGGATAAGCTCGATCCCGAACGGAAGAATGACGCAGAACAAATCTGGAATGAAGCCCCGAAGACCGATGACAGTCAGCATGTGTCAGTTAGTGAAAAAGAGAAGGATGACGTGTTCGCCAATATTATGGCGGAAACCGGAATCAATCCGGGTGCGAGGCCGAAGCAAGGTAAAATTGAACAAGAAAGCGTATCCAAATGGAAGTGGATGGCAGCCGCTGCGGTTATCCTCATTGCCGCCGGCCTCTCCTACCTGACTATCCCAATAAATTATTCGGCCCCCTATGGAGAGATGGCTACCGTAACACTGCCTGATGATTCCAGGGTAACCTTAAACAGCGGAACATCCATTTCATACAACAGACTTTTCAGTTTTGTTGATCGTGATGTCTCCCTGCAGGGAGAAGCTTATTTTGAAGTAGAACGTGGCGATATCCCATTTATCGTTCATACCTCCAATGCTTCCGTAAAAGTGCTGGGTACTTCTTTTAATATACGTTCATGGTCACAAGAACTGGATAATGAGACTTCGGTTGTTCTGACAGAAGGTTCTCTTGCATTTTATCCAGAAAGCAGGCCGGATCAATCGGTGATACTCAAGCCCGGAGAAAAAAGCGTCCTGAATGAAAAAAGTGGAACTCCTTTACAACCAATTCCGGTTGATAAAGATAAAGCATTAGCCTGGACTGACAACCGTTTTGCTTTCGAATCGATGCCTTTTGTACAAATCATCAGGGAAATTGAAAGAAGATTTGATCTTGATATTCAAGTAGAGCCAAGGGAAGTTTTGTTTGATACGCTCACCGTTTACTACAACAAGAAAGTGAATGCCGAACAAATCATACAAGACATCTGCCAGAGCAAGGCGCTGAACTTTCGAAAAATAAACGGCGGTTTCGTCATTGAAGACCAGGGATAATTAAACCCTCTACCGATCGGCATGAAATCAAAGAGTATACTGCTATTTATTTTATTTTTGATCGCTTCCTCTTCTGGTTATGCCCAAAATAGTGGCAAAACCGAGAGTAGCAGTTATACCCTTTTGTTCCGCGGAACGCCTATAGAAGAAGCCATCAAAGAACTGGTTGACAAAACCAAAATTGACTTGATCTATGACCCTTCAATTTTAAGTTCCCAGCGGGTATTCAGCCTTTCAAAAAACCAAAGCCCTGAGCAAATTCTTTCCAATATCCTTAAAGGCACCAACCTGGATTATATACAGCTCTCATCCGGCACCTATGTCATCATTACATCTGCTAAAAACGAGTCACGTTACGGAAGCCTCGCGGGCCTGGTGCTTGATAAAAGCACCGGAAAACCCCTGGATGGTGCGAATGTTTTGATTGCCGATGCATCCACAGGGACTTCCTCCAACCAGTCCGGGCGTTTTACCATCGCCCCCCTGTTAACAGGTGAGTATGAAATCACCATTACCTACGTCGGGTACAAGCCTGTCCGTGATACCGTCTCCATACCGCGGCAGGGAGATTCCCTCAGGGAGTTTTACCTTGAGTCCCGTCCCGTTTTTGTGGAACCGGTAGTTGTTACCAGCATACAGAAGCGACTTCCCTATTATAAATCGGGAAAGGAAGAGGTTACGAACCTGACACAGTCTTTATCTTCCTACACCGGATCTCCTGATGCAATGAAGAGTGTGCAATCGGTGATGGGGGTAAATTTCAGCATACCTTTGGCAGATTTTAATATTCAGGGTGGCGCGGAAGGAGAACACCAAGTGTTGCTGGACGGTGTGCCTATTTATAATCCCGTCAGTTTCGGACGCTTGACCGGTGCCTTTAGTCCCTATGCCCTGCAGAAAATTACGGTACATAAGGCCGGCTATGGGTC
>DATFJD010000069.1:0-3246 GCA_035269475.1 Halalkalibaculum sp. | reverse complement strand
TTACAATTAACATTTGGCAAACTACTATTTCCGCAGAGAAAGCGAAACATTAGGTTTGAAAAATCGTGTATGGTACAAATTATGAATAGGGCAATTTGCAAATGTTTATCTACCATTTACGGTAAGACAGCCAGTCAATTCTGTAACCGGAATATTAAAAAGAAAAGAATACATCAGGCCATGAAACGCATTTTTATATTACTTTTTTCAACACTGTTTATCTACGGAAATTTACAGGCGCAAGACCGTCAGGAAAAGACTGTTCCAATAACCGTTGGCAAGGAATATACCGACTCACTGGCCATCGGTAGTTCTCATATTTACACCCTGGAGGCCGATTCCGGGCAGTTTGTTTTTGGGATGGCAGACCAGCATACGGTTGATGTAAAGATTGAAGTTACAGATCCCTCCGGAAATATTGTAGGCGCTTTCGATACCCCGGCAAGAGGAAGGGAAGTACTTCAGTTTGATACAGAATCAGCAGGACTATTCCGTATTAAGGTTTCTCCTTTCGAAGAGGAGGAGGGAAGTTATACCTTTACTCTTTCTGTAGTTGAACCTGTGGCAACGAAGCCGTCGGAACGTGTTGATCAGTTGATGATGGCTTATTCTGGTAATGAAGTGCCGGGTGCTGCTGCGATGGCCATGAAAGACGGGGATATTTTATTTTCTGAAGCTTATGGTATGGCCAGTCTTACTTATGATATCCCTTTTGAGGTTGATACCCGAACCAATATTGGCTCCACAAGCAAACAGTTTACCGCCTTTGCGGCTGCCCTGCTTGCCGAAAGGGGAAAGCTATCACTTGATGATAAGGTGCGTAAATACATACCGGAATTGCCTGAATTTGAACACCCGGTAACAATAAGGAACCTGCTTACCCATACCAGCGGCTACCGTGAGTTTCTGAATACCCTTGCAATGAGGGGCCGGGATTTGAGCAGTCCGCTCGACAGGGAAAAAATTATTGATGTGGTGCAACGCCAGCCTAAATTGCAAAACAAACCCGGAGCGGAATGGAATTATAATAATACCGGATTTGCCCTGGTTGTCGAGGTAATTGAACGGGTTACGGAAACGCCCTTTCCAAAATGGATTCAAGAGAATGTATTCGAACCGCTTCAGATGAACCATACCATGGTACGGCGTGATCAAAACCAGGTCGTTCCGGACAGGTCTCAAGGTTATGCCATTGGTGAAGGCGGAGATTATGTAGAGATGACAGACCTGGGAGGTGCTATGGGGGCAGGCGGCATCTATACGACCCTGGAAGATTTGGCAAAATGGATCCGGAATTTTGAAGATCCAAAAGTAGGCAGTGAAGACATAATCAGGGAGATGACCACCCCTTTTGTACTGGCAGAAGGTGACACAAGCAATTATGGTCTCGGTCTATTTGTTCAGGAATACAAAGGCTTAAAATATATCCATCACGGCGGTGCTGATGTGGCTCATCGCTCTATGCTGATGTATTTTCCTGAAATTGATGCCGCGGTAGTTACTCAGAGCAACAATGCCAATTTCCGGGGTGATATCCCTCAAAAAATAGCGGATGTATTCTTTAAGGAATATATGGAGATGGAGAAGCCGGATACGGCGAGAGAGCAGCAAGCCGTCGGTACATTCGAGTATGATCCGGAGGATTTTGAGCCGCTGACCGGCCGTTATGAGCTTAAGGTACAGCCGGGATTTATACTGACATTTTCACGTGACGGCGACCGGCTCTACACGCAAGCTACCGGCCAGCCCGAAGTCGATATCAGGGCTACTTCCGATTCCACCTTTAGCCTTGTCGGGGTGAATGCCGATATAACTTTCCACATGAACGAAGACGGTTCGGCTGACTCCCTTACCCTTCACCAGAACGGCCACCACATAGCGACACGCATCGATTGGGAGCCTTCCATGGACGAGAAGAAAGAGTATACCGGAAGGTACTTTAGCCAAGAGTTGCAAACATTCTATACAGTTGCCATGGAAGACAGCAGCCTGGTGCTGCAGCATTACAGATTGGATGATAAGACGATGACTCCGGGAGATCAGGACTCCTTTTCTGCAGGCTTCCCGATTGCCGAAATGAAATTTGTCAGAAATGACCGGGGTGAAGTTACGGGTTTCAAAGCATCGAACGGAAGGACAAAGGGCGTGCTTTTTGAAAAGCGTGAGTGAATAACCGGCACTCTGTACCAACTCTCCAAGGGTTTTAAATCCCTTGGGGGGTTAGGTAATTATCCCGCCTCATTTACCTCGATCCAATAGCTATCGGGATCCTGGAAATAAACCTGTCGTACGCCATCCGCGCGAGTTGTGATACTGCCCGGCCTCGCTTTGGAATTATGGAGCAGTATATTCTTTGATTTTAGATGGGCGATGAAGCTGTCAAAATCTTTCAGTTTAAGCGCGAGGTGTACACCGACATTGGTCCTTATCCCACGGATATCTCCTTCCACAATATGCAGCTCTGTGCCGTTGCCGATCGAGAACCACCGTATATGCGGTTTGCGGGTCCGGTTTTCAATTTCGGAGAGGCCCAGCACATTTTTATAGAAAGACGCACTGCTTTCCAGGTCCTTAACTTTGATGGTATAATGGTCAAAGGTCAGTTCTTCCATAAGGGAATGTACAAGACCTGCAGGTAAAAGTTAAGCCTGGCATGATAAACTGTATCCGGTCAATTCGGTAAATTGTTACACAAGTAAACTATCAATAAGAATAAGCATACTGCTATTTTTGCGTCAGTCTGTAAATTAACAAAGCAGCACGCTTGGTAAGCTCCTTGTAGGTATCCAGGTTAATAGTTTCTTGAGGGCTGTGAGCGCCTCTGCCCATTGCGCCTAAGCCATCAAGGCCGTCCACATAGTTTGCAACAAAAGAGATGTCGGCAGCTCCACGCTTTGCCGGGTCATAAGCCTCAACTTTTCCCAAGCCCATATCCCGGCTGGCCTCACTCAATATCTCCAGCAGCTGCATATTGCCTTCGGTAGGCTCCATAGGCGGGTACCCGCCTTCGTAAAAAGTAATTTTCGCCGACGTTTGTGGAAGATTTTCATTGGCAATACCTTTCATTTTTTGAAAAGCCCGGTCGCCTTGCTCCTGCGTCAGGAATCGGATGCCACCGTGTGCAATGGTTTTCTTGGGTACAATATTGGTCTTTCCGCTGACCGTTCCGCGTATGGTTTCATCATCATAATCTACCTCGTTTCCGCCAATGATCACTCCCACATTATAAGTCAGGTTTTCTTCCTG
>DATFJD010000068.1:0-2174 GCA_035269475.1 Halalkalibaculum sp. | reverse complement strand
GCCAGGTTACCAAGCTCATCCCTGTTTTTGACTTCTATGCGCTCATCGAGATTGCCGGAACCGATATTTTTAGCAGCCAGGGCCAGGTCTTTCAAGGGATAGGCCACGGAAGAGTACAAGAAATAGGCGAGGAAGATGGATCCCAAAAAAGCAATAGCAGTGCCGAGGAATAAGAAGGTGCTTGAATCACTGAGTTGTGCATTAAGCTTATCAACTTCCTCATTCAGGTTGTTCTGGGTTTGATTCCTTAAATTGTCAACCAGCGGCAATAGCGTGCCCCTGAAATAAGGCTCGATGGTTACGGTAAAAAACTCCTTCCCGTCATCATAGTCCTTGCGTGTCAAAACCAGCAGCTCTTTGACCAGCGAACTGTAGATGGTAAACTTCTGCTTCAGATTATTTACCGCATCAATGGTAGTTTGCCTGGGTCGCGCACTTGCTCCCGAAGGTTCTTCATTGGAATGCAAGACCTGCTCAAAACGGTTTATGTCATCCTTAAAATTATCCAACGCTTCTTCTACCCGATCCTGCGCTTTCTGCGTATTTAAGTCAACTTCTTCCGTATTGTCGTTGATGCTTTTTCTATAGCGGTCTTCCAGGAAGTATTGCGTGTTGATCAGGCTTTTATATAAGTCAAAACCCATATTTCCTGAAAGCTGCAGTTCCCGTATGGCTTCCTGGCTCTCTTGTACCACCTGGTTGCGGACTTGGCTATTCAGGTATTGCGAGGTTAAGCCAATGGCTAACAGCAGAAGTGTTGCTCCCGCAAAACTCACTATTATTTTAGTGCTAAATTTCATTTAGGTTTTTTAAAGCCTGAGATATCTGTAGATGTCCTTTAAAATACTACTTTATAGCGTGCCATGTTGAAGCTTAGGGAAAATCTAAAATTCATTACCAAATATTAATATTGTACTGTGATACTAAAATATGGCCTTCCCAAAAAACCCAATTGATTCTGTAGATAGATGACTGATTAAGGCTAGATTAAATATCGAAATGCATCCCCAAAGCCATATAAGCTAATTTTTTATATTAAACTAGATATAAACATACAAGCTATCTTGTATATTGCAAATAAATATTTATTTTCTCTCGTTTTTCCGGGAATCCGGAATTAAAATCTAACCAGTTTTTGCATGGCTTCGGCTATGTCATCCGTACCGGGCAGCACCGAATCCATCAAACCTATATTGTAGGGAACCGGTATATCGGGCATGGTGAGCCTTTCTATCGGTGCGTCGAGATAACGAAAGGCCTCCTCGGAAAGCACCGCGCTGATTTCGGCTCCAAAACCGGCAGTCCGGGAATCTTCATGGACAATCAGGCACCGGTTTGTTTTTTTAATAGACTCAAGTACCGCTTCTTTATCCCAGGGCATCAGGGTGCGAAGGTCGATAATATCGGTAGATATACCCGTCTGATCCGCTGCTTCTTCTGATCGCTCACACATGGCACCCCATGTGATAATTGAGAGTTGGTCTCCTTGCTGTAGTCTTTTCGCTTTACCGAAAGGCACTACAAATTCATCGCCCGGATAAGGCTTCCGGGCATATTTGGCATCAAGCAGGTTGCGGTGCTCAAAAAATATCGTGGGATTGTTGCTTCGCATGGCCGATCTCAGTAGTCCCACCGCGTCTTCTGCATTGCTGGGGAAAGCCAGCTGCCAGCCTATGGCATGCGTAAAAAACACTTCATTACACATGCTGTGCCAGGGATCGCCGCATTTGGCAAATCCGCCCGGCATGCGAACTACAATCGGGGCGGCGAACTTGTTTGCCGTTCTCCATCGAATGGTACCGCAATTATTAAGCTGCTCGGTTGCCGGGTCAGCATACTTTCTAAACTGTATTTCAGCCACGGGAACCAGTCCGGAATAGGCAAGGCCTACCGCCCTGCCGATAATGCCTTCTTCCGAAAGGCTGGTGTCAAATACTCTTTGACCCCCAAAAGAGGTCTGAAGGCCCATGGTTGCCGCATGCACACCTCCTTTGGCGCCCACATCTTCACCGAAGACCATCAGCTTTTTATTTGTTTCAAGCTCATACTCCATGGTTCTTCTAACAGCTTCTACAATATTTATGCGCTGTTTCTCCGGCTTCGGTTCCGTGGATGACTCAGGAAATTCATGGCCCTCGGGTGCTACGCCTCCAATTATCTGAAGGTCGGGCGTT
>DATFJD010000067.1:0-2777 GCA_035269475.1 Halalkalibaculum sp. | reverse complement strand
GATATGCGCGGCTCAAAGCCGCTGTATGTCTTAATGACATCTCCTTTTGAAAAGCGCGTGGTATCAATGATGGTGTCGGTACTTCGCGGTTGCCCCGGCTCATATATGAAAACCTGACCCGGCCCCAGGTTCTGATAAAGGGAGTATCTTAGCCCCAGTGACACCTGCAACTCACCCAAAGTAATATCATCACTGATATAAGCGGCCATTTCGCGGCCCTGTTCTTTAGCAATTTCATCGGCACTGATTGACGATTGACCGTTATATGGCTCAACGGTTTCAGGCAAACCGTCATAAAAATTCCACTCCAGGCCTGCATTCAGTGACTGGTTGGGACTTATTTCATAAAGTATGTTTTCCTTCAGGTTCAGGTAGTCTATTCCGTTTTCGAGGTTGAAGGATTCTACCCCTGATGGATCAAAATAGGAGCTGCTGTAAGTTCCATAGACCGCCGAGAGGGAGGAGGCAAAATTATTGCCGGTCAAGCTGGTCCAGTTAAAATTAAAAAGGCGGCTGCCCCAGGAATATCCGAACTGATCGGAAAACTGAAAGTTATCGTAACTGCGATAGTAGGAAACTGTTGCCGTATTTAGGTCATTAAAACGATGAGTCAGCTGCAGGTTGGTATCATAAAATGAGGCATCGCTGCCGGAGATGTCCGGCTCTTTAGCGAGCCCCAGCACCCAGTCGGAATACGTGGCTCTTCCCGCAGCTAGATAAGAGGTGTTCTCCCCGATGGGGCCTTCAAGGGTCAGGCGGCTGGCTGCAATTCCAATCCCGCCCTGAAGTTTAAATGCTTCAAAATTGCCGTCTCTAAGATTCACGTCCAAAACCGACGAGAGCTTGCCGCCGTATCGTGCCGGTATATGACCCTTGAACAGGGTAAAAGATTCAATGATATCCGGGTTGAAAACAGAAAAGAGGCCGATAACGTGGGATGAATTAAAAAGATGAGCGCCATTCATCAGTACCAGGTTCTGATCGGTTCTTCCGCCGCGCACGTTAAACCCGGATGCGCCTTCACCGACGGTACTCACACCGGGCAGCAGCTTCAGGGTATTGACCACATCTACCTCCCCAAGCAGCACCGGAATTTCTTCCATCTCCCTGATCGTTACATTCTCTACCCCGGTAATTACGCCTCCTACGTTATCATCATACTGGTTTCCCTCAACGATAATCTCTTCCATATCGAGTGAGGTTTCCCGCAGCTGTACATTAAGCTCGCCGTTGGAATATAGGGCCACTTTTTTGACCACCGGTTCCCGGCCCAGGAAGCTGAACCTGATGGTATAATTGCCTGGGGCCATCGTCAGGATGTATTTTCCTTTTGCATCTGAGGTTGTTCCAATCTGTTTCTCTTCCACCAGGATACTGGCCCCGTCGACAGGATTATCATCCTGATCGGTTATACTGCCCTTGATAGTTGCAAAATCAGGAAGTTCAGATAGCGTGGCGTCACCGATAACAATACGGTCCGGGTCCTTTTTGTCCTGTCCCAAAACCGAAAGAGGCAGCAGCAATAAGAGTAATATCAGGTTTGTGTATTGAAACAAGGTAATCCCGTTTTATGTAGTTGTATTTTAACTGACTTTAAGCAAAAGAGATATCTCTTGCAAAGATTGTGGTGTAGAATATGCAAGAGAATAGATGAGGGGTCAGGCTGAACTGTTATTGATCTGTACGGAGCTGGAATAGAGATCTATTCCAAAAATTATTTCATCGAAATTAACTCTTCAAGAAGAAGTAGCCCCAGGCTTTAGCCTGGAGTACAGTTAGAATACAGTGATTGCTCCAAGGCTTTATATAAACAAAATTTAGTAATTTTCCGCAGGAGCTTTGAGTCCCAAATCAACGTTTTTTTGCCAAGGGATAACCACGGGAAAGTGCTATGCGAAATTGAATTTATCATTTCTTACACCATAATCCTTGTTCTGATTCAAAGCCCAACCTTCGCCGGTACAGTGCTTCTATGATGAGACTCAACTCAGCTTTTCAAATAGATCTTCAAAAAGAAAATTGCTCCGGCCTTCTGCCCGGGGAATAGTAATGGGTATTACTTTAGTCAAACGAGTGGCGAGCGCAGGTGAAGGCTTTTAGATAGTTAAACTACCAGTCAATGAGTACAGCTCGGATTATACTGAGTGAACCATCACTCCGTGCCCCTTCGTGAATGCCTTCGTGCACTTCGCGCTTACCTAAAACTCAATTCTGTCGCTCCGAGATGGTTATACCACCGACGTTATTGCAAATAAGCGGGAGTTTAACTCTTTCTGAGATTTGGGTTGATGGATTTTGAAAAGCTCTATAAATCAGTAAAGCGGTTTGCCGGTCATCTCTTCGGGCTGTTTTACACCCATCAGCTTCAAAAGGGTGGGGGCAACATCGGCCAGAATGCCGTCATGCATCTCTTTGATATCTTCTTCATTGATGATCATGGCCGGAACGAGTGCGGTGGTATGGGCGGTATGCGGACTACCGTCTTCTTTCACCATGCAGTCGGCATTTCCGTGATCGGCAATGACAAGGATTTTATAGCCGTGCCGGGTGGCAGTTTCAACCACTTTTTTAAGCTGGGTATCGATGGTTTCCACCGCGCTGATAGCAGCTTCCATAACCCCGGTATGGCCGACCATGTCGGGATTCGCAAAATTGAGTATACACAGGTGATGCTTCTCGGTAATGAGTTGGGCACAGAGCGCATCCGTTACTTCCGGCGCGCTCATCTCCGGCTGCAGGTCATAGGTGGCAACCTTTGGGCTTGGTATCAGTATCCG
>DATFJD010000066.1:0-8577 GCA_035269475.1 Halalkalibaculum sp. | reverse complement strand
AGACTTTTAGACACCAGGTAGGCTATATCACCGATTACGCCTTTCGCTATAATAAAATTGGTGTTGACGGAACCGGTAAAGGAAATATCATCAAAGAGCATGGAAGTATGGTTAGAGGTGTCTTTTTTGAAATTTTATTGGAAGATTACCGGCATCTTCACGAAAAATTCGAAAAAGGCTATCGCCAAACTGAAGTCAAAGGGATCTCAGGTAAAGAAACCATCCAGGCAAAAAGCTTCATGGCTCTACCCGAAAATGTTGACGACAAAATGATACCCAGCCCCAAATATCATAATACCATTATTGCGGGGGCACGGGAGAAAGGACTGCCGGAGACGTACATTGAGATAATTAAAAGCCGTAGAAAAGTGATGAGCAATGAGTAATTAATTCTGCCTACTCACTGAAATATTAATGTAGGTGAGCATCCAGCATCTTGTATCCTGCATCCTGAAACCTACTCCAGCTCGGCATCAATATCGTAGTATCGCATAGCCAGTAGAAAGCAGATGCTCCCCAAGATGCCGCAGCAGCTGATCACCAGCATCAGGGCTTTTGCCGGACCGTAGGCTCCGGTGAATACCGCATCCATAAGCCAACCGGTCAGGGGCGGACCGACACCAAAACCGATAACGCTGATTACAAAAAGGTATAATCCACCGGCAAGTGCACGCATGTTGGGCTTGACCAGGTACTGAATAAGTGCCGCCGCCACGCCGTTGTAGGATGAAGAGATCACATTGGCCGAACCTACTAGTATCAATGCCGTCCATCCGGTACCGGAAAAAAGTCCAAAATAGTATAAAGGCAGGCAGGCCAATCCGGCGACCATACCCATGACAAAACGCTTGGATGGGCCCCACCTGTTTGCAAGCAGATCGGCCGCCTTACCGGACAGCACTACGCTGAGTCCCGTTGCCAGCATAAACCACCCGTAATAAGGCAAGAGGTTTTGTGCCCCGTGAACCTCCTTCAGAACCGTACCGACAAATCCAAGAACGGTATAACCCGTCAGTGCCAGGAATGAAAAGCCCAGAAAATGAAACAGTACCGTTTTCTTTCTCAGTACATAACGCAGTACTTCGGTCATCGACATGTCAATATCATACCGCGCCCTTTGCTGGGTAATGCCGCGCGGAAGCTCCTTAATGAGGAACCATGCCACAACCGCCAGCAGCAAGCCCGGTGCCCCTACCACCATAAGCGCCGTTCGCCAATCGTATAGCTGCGCTACGGTTCCGCCCCCGATGAAGGCCACGCCTATACCGATAAAAATGCCGGAAGCATAAATGGAAAATACCGTTGCCCGCTGCTCCGGCCTGAAATAATCGGAGAGCAGGGAGTATACCGCCGGACTCAATGCCGACTCGCTGACCCCGACAAACATCCGCGCCGTTATCAGAAAAGTAAGCGATGTTGCAAAGCCGCTTAGATAGGTCATCAGGCTCCATATAGCCAGGCCCGCAACAATCATAGCCTTACGCGAATAGAGATCGGCCAGGCGCCCCATCGGTATGCCGCAAACTGCATAGATCAAAGAGAAAGCGGTACCGTACAGCAAGCCGACCTGCAGGTTGTCCATATCCATCTCCGCCTGTATTTGTGTTGCCAGTACGGCAATGATCTGCCGGTCGACAAAACTGGAGATATAGATTAGCGTTACCAAGCCCAGGACGACCCAGGCATAGGTGCTGCCTACCAGCTTTTTTGCTTGCTTTTCGGAAATGCTCATGATGTTAATTTAGTGAGAGCGGAAACTAAAAAAGGATTTCTTCATATTCAGGCTTTGTTTGATTGTAAAAATGCATCTTCTTTGCCATTTTCTGCTGATCATACATTTTGACAAGAAAATAATTTCATGCCTGTTAAGCTATACCCCGACTTACCGAAGCTTCCCGAAAAAACCGAGAGCGAGAAAAAACGTGCAGAAGAACTACTCGCCGAACTTTACGAGCACTATCCCAATCCCCACTGTGCTCTGGATCACCGGAATGCCTTTGAACTTTTATGCGCCACCATACTCAGCGCCCAGTGCACGGATGTACGCGTCAATAAAGTAACCCCTGACCTCTTTGAGGCCTACCCGACCCCCGAACTCATGGCAGAGGCGCCCATACAAGAGCTGGAAGAGCTCGTGCGATCAACCGGCTTTTACCGCAACAAGGCCAAAGCGCTTAAAGAGTCTTCACAAATTATTGCCAACGAGCATGAGGGAGAAGTTCCCCGGAGCATGAAGGAGCTGCTCAACCTGCGGGGCGTAGCACGTAAAACGGCCAACGTAGTGTTGGGAAATGCCTTTAATATCAACAAGGGCGTGGTTGTGGATACGCACGTTAGAAGATTATCGAACCGTTTCGGACTGACCGAAGAGGAAAAAAACACAAACAAAATAGAGAAGGACCTTATGGCGTTGTTTCCACGTGAAGAGTGGACCAATGTGTCGCACTTGTTTATTCATCACGGAAGAAATGCGTGCAAGGCCAGGATCTCTGAAGCACCCGACCACCCGGTTTGCAAAAAGTATGGCGTTAATTGCGAGTGCAGGGAGATGAGGGAGGAGTAATGAGTCGTGAGATATGAGTCTTGAGATATGAGATATGAGATGTTGTGTATACATGTAATTAACGGTTACCCCTTATACCTTATACCCAATATCCTCTTCAGCTATAAAAAGTAACAACAGTAATGAGTGAAAACCATTTATTTAATTCTAAGACAGATCCTATCCCGGAGATCCGGAGGGATATTGAGATTTTTCCGGTAAAGGAGAATGGCAGTTCCTATCTCTATTTCCACGACAGCCTGGGTTATGCCACCCCGAACTTTGCTCTCGACAGTAAAGTGGCTGCCATACTTTCTTTGCTTGACGGCCGTAAAAGTATTCAGGATTTATCGCCCTATCTCGGAGAAGGGGTAAGTACTGACCGGCTCTTGCAGTACATACGTTTCCTGGATGAGAATCGCCTGCTGCAATCATCCCATTTCAAAAAATATGCAGAACAGGTTGAACGGCAATATGAGGAATCTGATACTCACGAAGCCGTAACTCCGGGATTATCATATCCCGAAGAACCGGAGGAATTGCGTAACTATTTGGATGAAGCCTTTTCGGCAACCGAAACTAATGGAGAGCAAATTAAGCGGGCTTCCGCAAAAGCGCTTTACGCACCACATATTGATCCGCGCGTCGGCATGGAAACCTATGCGCAGGCCTTCTCTGCAATCCGGCATTTAGCACCGAAGAGAGTGGTTATACTTGCCACCTCACATTATGCAGGGCTTTACCGCGATGTCTACCAAAACGATCCATTTATTGTCAGTCAAAAAGATTTCAAACTGCCGACGAGAACTCTTCCGGCCGACCGGGAGGTTATAGAAAGACTGGTATCGGAGAACAGCGATCACGGGCTAACCGACCGTGACCGTGCCCACAGAATCGAGCACAGCATAGAGCTTCCCCTTCTATTTCTGAGTCACCTGTGGCAACACAACTTCAACATAGTGCCTGTGCTTGTGAGCGGCCTCGACGATCTTATGTACATGAAAGACGGCCACAGGGCTAAACAGATTAAAAAATTCGGGCAGTCCCTTCAAAAGCATTTTGGCAGTGACAAGGAAACCTTCTTCCTCATCAGCGGTGATTTGGCTCATGTCGGCAAAAAGTTCGGTGACCAGAAACCCGCGAGAGATATGTTTGACGAGGTAAGGAGTTTTGATGAGCGTTTCTTATCGAAGGGAGAACGGGCGGAAGCGGATGCCCTGCTTGAGCTGATCAGTGAAAGCTACGATCCTTATCGTATCTGCGGTTTCCCGCCCTTGTACACGTTTCTGAAAGCTATTCCGGGCGTGCGCGGCAAAGTACTCAACTACGACCTCTGGGATGAACACGAGCGCGAAAGCGCCGTAAGTTTCGGCTCCATTCTTTATTGGAACACCGATTAAGCGAATGGTACTGATTTTTGCAGATAGAATTAAATGATCGATATTACCAATCAGTGCAGATCGGCCTGAACCGCGGGGATCCGCGTTCTATTTCTACTCAGTGATCTCCATTTTGTCGGCGAAGTAGGCTGTGAAATCGCGCATATCCTCTGCCATCTCATCTTCGTTGGTGGCGTTCTGCAAAGTATCTGCCATGGTTACCAGGGTCTGGTGAAAAAAGATTTTCATCTCGTCGATGGTCATCTCTTTGGTCCACAAATCCAGCCTCAGGGTATCTTTTTTCTCATGGTCCCACATCGAGAGCAGCATCGCCCGGCACTGGGCAATTTCCTCTCCTTCCTTATCACTGGCATTCCAGTCGATGGAGGTGGGTATGTTATTTTCATCCAGTTCTACGGTAATACTGATATCTTTCTTTTTTTGCGCCATAAGCTTAATCGGTTACTATAGTAATACGGTATAAATAAGAATTTATCGGTTCTGCCAAAGCCTCCCGGTTTCCGGGTGCCTTTGCCTTTCAATAAAAGAAAAAGCCCCATCCATCAAAGACGAATGAGGCTTTAAAAATACTAAACAGAGCAATTAATATCGGTAGTGCTCAGGCTTATAAGGGCCTTCTTTAGGCACATCGATGTATTCCGCTTGCTCTTCGGTAAGCTCTTCGAGCTCCACACCAATTTTTTCAAGGTGCAGGCGAGCCACTTTCTCATCCAGATCTTTGGGCAGTACATGTACATCCAGTTCAAAATCCTCCGGACGTGTCCAGAGAGCAATCTGCGCAAGTGTCTGGTTGGCAAAGCTATTAGACATCACGAATGAGGGATGACCGGTTGCATTACCGAGATTCATCAGGCGCCCTTCAGCAAGCAGTATAATCTCCTTGCCGCTTTCCAGCTTGAACAGGTCAACCTGGGGCTTGATCGTATCGCGCTCGGCATTTGCTTTGAGCCATGCCACGTCAATCTCGTTATCGAAGTGACCGATATTACCGACAATGGCCTTGTCTTTCATGGCCTTGAAGTGCCGTTCCGTAAGGATATCCTTGTTACCGGTAGCGGTTACTACGATGTCTGCACGGTCTATGACGGTATCCATTTTCTTCACTTCATAACCGTCCATTGCGGCCTGAAGCGCACAAATAGGATCGATTTCAGTGACAATAACGCGCGCACCGGCACCTCTCAAAGAGGCGGCAGATCCTTTGCCTACATCACCGTATCCGGCTACCACAGCGACCTTGCCGGCCATCATTACGTCGGTAGCGCGGCGAAGCGCATCAGAGCAGGACTCGCGGCATCCGTACTTGTTATCAAACTTTGACTTGGTAACAGAATCATTCACGTTGATGGCAGGAGCACCGAGAGTGCCATTTTTGGACATCTGGTAAAGACGATTGACACCGGTCGTGGTCTCTTCGGAAATTCCCCTGATATCATTCAGCAATTCAGGATACTCTTCATGTACCATCGCGGTAAGGTCGCCGCCGTCGTCCAAAATCATATTCAGCGGCTTTCCGTCTTCAAAGAACAGGGTCTGCTCAATGCACCAGGTATATTCTTCTTCTGTTTCCCCTTTCCAGGCGTAAACAGGCACGCCGGTTTTAGCTATGGCAGCTGCGGCATGGTCTTGTGTTGAAAAAATATTGCAGGAAGACCACTGCACTTCTGCGCCCAGCTCTACCAGGGTTTCAATAAGCACCGCGGTTTGCACGGTCATATGAAGACAACCGGCAATACGGGCGCCTTTCAACGGCTTTTGCTTAGAATACTCTTCCCGAATTGACATCAGGCCGGGCATCTCAGCTTCTGCCAGGCGAATCTCCTTGCGGCCGAAATCGGCCAGTTCAATATCCTTAACTTTATAAGGAAGTTTCTCTTTTACTTGCTGTGACATGAATTTCTCTTTTTTTAGTTTTGTAGAAAGTTTTTAAAAATAAGCTTTTAATCAGGTTGCATCAACCTTTATAATTACTCTTTCATTCCCCGGCTGACTGCATTTTATGCTCTTCAATAACAGATTTCAGCGCTTTATAGTCCTCCTCTTCCCCATAGCTTCCTATGTTTGATTTGATAAAATTGCCTTCCGCGTCCACATATACTTTAAATGGAATAGACTGCACATTCAGTTTTTCACTCAGGTTATTGGTATCGAGCAGGTAGTTAAAGTCATAATCATGCTCTGCGATGAAGTTCTTGGCATCTTCCTCGGTATCGGCGAAGCCGGGATTGACGGCCAGTACCACGAAATCATCGGGATACTCTTCAAGCAGCTTCTGCATGGTAGGGAAGATGGCCAGGCAGGGCTTGCACCAGGTTTCCCAGAAATCGATTAGAACAACTTTGCCCTCGAAGTCAGAGATGTTTACAGTATTGCCTGACATATCTTCAAAAGTTGCCTGCTCAACGTACGAGGCGTCGGTCATCTCACCCGACTCAGCCGTATTATTTGATTCCGAAACCGTTTGCGTATCCGACTGCCCGTTATTTTTGCTGCCGCAGGCGGCGATCAACAGGGAGACGGCAAACAGCATCATAAAATGTTTAAATGATATCATGAAAATTCTTTTCTATAGTTTTAATTTTAATTCTACAACTTTAGCATTCGGTACATATTGCGTGCCAAGATAATGAATTAATGCCACCGTTAAATTCTTTAATCCCTAAGATAAGTATAATCTTAAAAGGCTCGATCTTATTCGTATATTTGCCGGAAATAACAATGTTTTTAACCTCATAATCATTCATGATTTACGATTTTACTATAGTCGGAGCCGGTATTATTGGCCTCTCTACAGCATATAAGCTTTCCCTGGCTTATCCCGATGCTTCCATCCTTGTTCTGGAAAAAGAAGATGAGATTGCTACACACCAAACCGGCAACAATTCCGGTGTTATCCACTCCGGCATCTATTACAAGCCTAACAGTTACCGCGCGAAGAACTGTGTGGACGGCCGGCATCAGCTGGTCGACTTTTGTGAAAACAACGGTGTGGACTATGATATATGCGGCAAGGTGATCGTAGCTACCGAAGAGAATGAGCTCCCCGCACTGCACAAGATATTTGAGACCGGGAAGATCAATGAGATTGAAGGCATTGAAAAGATTGACCGGCAGGAGCTTGCCGAAATTGAGCCTTATGTAGATGGCCTGGAAGCGATCCATGTGCCCTGTGCAGGCATTGTTGATTACGTCGGAGTCTGTAAAAAACTGCGGGATATTATAGAACAGGGAAATACAGAAGTAATGTGCGGTACGGCTGTGCGCAACATTCGCCATGACCGGGAAAATGATTTCGTAATCGTAGACAGCGATCACGAGCAGTTCAAAACCAACTACCTGATCAATTGTGCCGGCCTCTACAGTGACCACGTTGCGGAATCTGCGGGTATTCAAAACGAGATACAGATTGTACCGTTTCGAGGAGAATATTTTGAGCTGACTGCCGAAGCGGAACACATGGTCAATGGATTGATCTACCCTACTCCCAACCCTGCTTTTCCTTTCCTGGGTGTTCATTTCACCAAAATGGTTCAAGGGAATGTGGAATGCGGACCCAATGCCGTTTTTGCTTTTAAAAGAGAGGGTTATGACAAGTTTTCTTTTGATCTTCAGGAAACCATTGAAACCGTGAACTTTCCCGGTTTCTGGAAGCTTGCCAAAAAGCACTGGCGCATGGGGCTGGATGAATACTACCGGTCCATTTCCAAAAAGGCGTTTGTGGAAGGCCTTCAAAAGCTTATCCCCTCCATACAGGCATCCGACCTGAAACCCGCACCGGCAGGCGTGCGCGCCATGGCCCTTACCCCGGAAGGCGAGATTGTAGATGACTTCAAGTTTGCGGCCACCGGCCGGGAGATTCATGTGCTTAACGCACCGAGTCCCGCTGCCACAGCGGGGCTTGCCATCGGCGATGAAATTGTCAGCAAAGCAAGTGAAGCTTTCGCTCTTTAATAGAAGGCGTTAAAACAGATTGAGCAGATTATCACTGAAATATATGTGAGTGCTATTTTCTGTTTAGATTAGCCTGAGATATTTTTCAGTATTCGATTCAATTTTTGCGAAGTACTGATATTTTTGTAATCTCACATTTATGAGTGATCCATCCGTTTCTACGAATCCCCGTATCCATACCGATTCCCAGACCAGGCATCTCTATGCCAATGATGCCTCGATGTATGAAGAGTTGCCCAGGGGCGTCGCCTTCCCGAAATCCACTGCGGATATTCAAAATCTTATAAAGAAAGCGAACCGTGAGCATTTCAGCATTACCGCCCGGAGCGGAGGCACCTCCCTGGCCGGACAGGCTACCGGTAATGGCGTGGTCATGGACGTTTCCAGGCACATGACGGATATCATTGATATCAATGCCGAAAAAAAATATGCCCGCCTGCAGCCCGGAGTCATCAGAGATACCCTGAACCGGGAAGCGGCAGCTTATAACCTGTTATTTGGTCCGGACACGGCCACAACCAATCGCTGCATGATCGGGGGAATGATCGGCAATAACTCCTGTGGCATTTACTCCATTAAACACCGAACCACCCGGGAGCATGTGCTAGAAATTGAAGCCATTCTCAGTGACGGTTCCATTGCTCGTTTTCATCCCATCAGTGAGGAAGAGCTGGAAATGAAAAT
>DATFJD010000065.1:0-9551 GCA_035269475.1 Halalkalibaculum sp. | reverse complement strand
TGAGAAATGTCAAAATTAAGTTTGAGGGCATGATTCCCGGCGGTTTCCTGTAGTAAATCGCAAATTGATTGCAGTTTTGCTTTACCGTCAGGGGCAACTTCCGAAGAACGGATCGTATACTTTTCCCGGTACGTATTGAGTTTGTTCAAAGCTATACCGTTAAACTTGAATGAAATGAGTGAAGGGAGTTTAGTAAAGCATTAGGCTAATATCAAAGAGATCCTGTGAAGGGTGCCTGTACATGCATTTTCAGCCGGTTGAAATTGCGATAAGATATTAACGGACATATTGAAAGAAGCGGTGTGTTACCGATCTGCTTAAATGCAGTAACACACAATTTGAATACAATAATACCGGGCCAAATCAGGCATCTGCTTTCTGCCAGATACGTCCGGCCCACAGCTTAATATCATCAAGTATGATATAAATGCTGGGCAGGATGAACAGGGTTATGACGGTTGAGAAGGTCAGCCCACCGACAATGGCTCTGGCCATTGGGAAGTAGGGAGGACCATCGCCGCCGATCTGGGTTGTACCGATGCAGAGCGGTACCAGCCCGAGTACCGTGGTTCCGGCAGTCATGAGTATGGGACGCATGCGGTCGCGTCCACCTTTGGTAACCGCGTCAAAGCGGGAATAGCCTTCATTCCGTAACTGGGTTATATGATCGATCAGTACGATGCCGTTATTCACAACTATTCCCATTAGTATTAGAATGCCGATCATCGCCATAAATGAGAAGGTTGTTCCGGTAATGAAGAAAAACCAGAACACCCCGATGATGGCAAAGAATATGGAACTGATGATACTGGATGGGAAGAGTATGGATTCGAACAGGGATGCCATAACCAGGTAAATAAGGAACATGGCCAGCAGCATGTTGATAATCATTTCGTCCATGGCTTCCTGATCTTCGTTAAAGCTGCGCCCATAGCTCCACCCATAACCGGCAGGATAATTGATCTGATCCATCACCCGGGCAATCTCACTCTTGGCTTCATCCATATTGAGGTCATCCAGGTTAATGTTGATACCCAGGGAGGTCTGGCGGTCCTGACGCTGGATGTTTCTGGGTCCACTACTTATCTGGAAGTCAGCCAGCGATGCCAGTTTAACGGTCTGATCATCACTGATATTTATGGGCAGGTTCTTAAGGTCGTTGATTGACTGCCTGTCGGAATCCTGCATAGCCAGTACTACGTCAATTTCCCCGCTTTTTCCGCGAACGCGTCTCAGGTTCATGCCTCTCATTGAATTGGAGACCATGCCGGCAATCTGCTGGCTGTTCAACCCGAAATTTTGTGCGCGCTGGCGATCGACAACCAGCTGCACTTCTTCGGTGCCGGCCTCAGCTTCCGACCGAACGTCGGCAAGGCCCTGGATCGATTCCAGTCGCCTGATTACCTCTTCGGAGAGTTCAATCAATTCTTCAGAAGACTCACCGATTACGTAAACCCGTACCTGTTCGTTGTTGTTTCGGCTTGCATATTCAAATGAGGGTGCACCGATACTGATAGGAGGCAGACCTTCTTCGATCTCTTTCTTAATAAGGGTAACGTCTTTTTCCGCATCATCCTCTTCGGTTAAGAGAATGGTCGATTGTGCATACTCACCCTGGTAGTAGGTATAAACCGATTCGATCTCGAAGTTCTCCTTGTTTGAGTAGAGAAAATCTTCGATGACGTCAACAGATTCTTCTACGGTTTCCAGGGTATAGCTATCATTTAGGTTGTAGTGCAGGTAGAGCTCCCTGGAAGATTCACGAGGAAACATATCGACATTAACCATGCCAAGCGGTATGGCAGCACTTAAAATCGTAACCATGATAAGAGCGGCGGAGGAGTACCTGTGTTCCATCAACCAGCCCAGCATTTTCTCGTATCTTGCCTCCATTTTCTCAACAAATAATTTCTTCTCCGTCTTTTTAGGCGGTTTAACCCTTGAGGTTAGCATGGGAATAACCGTAAGCGATATGAATAGCGAAGCTACCAAAGCAATGATGATGCTGATTGCTACGTGGTACAGCTGTACGGCTATCATTGACATTTCACTGATAATGTTGGGAAGAAAGACAATAACAGTAGTCAGGGTACCCGCGGTAACGGCCATGGCTACCTTATTTACACCTTTAATGGTAGCATCTTTTGGATCCTTATTGTCCATCTGCGTGCGGTGTATGCTCTCGGTTACCACCACAGCATTATCGACCAGCATACCGATGGCAAGCATCAGTCCCATCATGGAAAGGATATTCAGGGAGAGATCCAGGAAATAGAGAAAACCAAGCGTAACAATTAGCGAAAAGGGCACCGCGAGCGCTACAATAAGAGTGGTACTGACCTGTCTTAGAAAAAAGAAGAGGATCAGAATGGAAAAGACCCCGCCTAATAGTCCCGCATTCAGCAATTCAGTCAACGAACTGATGATGCCGGTTGCCTGGTTGTGCATCTCGTAAATATTGATGCCGCGCATTTCAGGCAGGCGGTTGATAATTTCTATCTCTTCCATCACCCGGTTACCTACAGCAACGGTATTTGCCCCGGACTCCTTAAATACATCCAGGCCAATAGCATACTTCTGGTCTAAGTGCCTGCCATAATTAACTTCAGGCGTTTCATAGGTTACGGTGGCAACATCACTTACCCGGAGATGGTTAGGTCCGATAACCAGGCTTTCAAAACCTTCAACCGTGGTAATTTCACCGATGGGCCGCACCAGGTACCGTTTTCCTGATTCGTCCACCTTCCCCGCAGTCATCGAGAAGTTGCTTTGCTGCAGCTTGCCGGCAAGCTCATTGATATTGACATTGTGGGCTTCAAGCCTTTCAGGTATCAGCTCAATACGAATCTGTTTCTTTTCAACCCCATATAGGTCAACCTTCGCAACCCCGTTAATTCGTTCTATGCGCTGCTTGAGGTTTCGGTCCAGCAGGTCGTAGGCATTCGACAGATCCCGGTCACTGGAAATGCGCAGGTTCATCATCGGATTATCCTGAGCTGAAAATTTATTGATAAATACGCGTTCCATATCGTCGGGCAGCTGGTTGCGTACGCCGTCGATTTTTTCTTTTACCTCCATGGCCTTGAGTCCTATATCAGAACCCATTTTAAAGCGAACGAAGATGCCCGCCTGGTCTTCACTGGATGTGGAACTGATCTCTTCAAGTCCGCTGATGGTTGAAATAGCCTCTTCTACCGGACGAGTGATATTTCGCTCAACCTCCTCGGGGGTTGAATTCGGGTAGGGTACGGTAATATAGGCGCCGGGGAAAGAGATGTCCGGAAAATACTCAAGCGGCACCATGCGGCTAGAAATAATACCGATCACTACAAATGATATGAATATCATTAAGCTGGTAACCGGACGTTTTAGGGAAAGTTCAGTAAAGTTCATCGTTATTCCCCCTCAGTATTTAGTGACGCCGTCTTGTAGCTCTTTCGGTCCATAATGGCATACATGGCCGGTATGACAACCAGGGTTAAAAGTGTGGAGACCACCAAGCCGAATATGACGGTTATCGCCATCGGCGCCCTAAGCTCTGAACCGTCACCAAAACCGATGGCAAGCGGCAGCAGGCCCAGCGTGGTGGTCATGGTGGTCATCAGGATGGGCCGCAGGCGTGACTTGCCGCCTTCAATGACGGCCTGCACTTTTTCCATTCCCTTTTCACGAAATTGGTTGATCAGGTCGATCAAAACAATAGCATTGTTAACCACGATGCCCGCCAATAAAATAAGTCCGATAAATACAACCACGCTGATGGTGGAACCGGTAATCCATAAGCCCAAAATTACACCCACCAGTGCCAACGGAATGGTAAACAGGATAATAAAGGGGTGCAGCAATGACTCGAATTGTGAAGCCATGACCAGGTATACCAGGAATACGGCCAGTGATAATGCAAACAGCAATGACTGGAATGAATTGGACATCTCTTCATTCTGACCGGCTACGCGGGCAGTTAGTCCCGGCGGAATGGCCGTATCGTCAATGATTGTCTGAATTTCATTTGCCGCCGTAGCGAGGTCACCGTAGCTTAGATTTGCCGTAACCAGGGCAACACGCTGCTGTGATATGCGACGAATTTCACTCGGGCCGGTTGCGACCTTAATATCTGCAACGCTGGCCAGGGTAACTGGCTGGGTGCTATTTGGGTTGATAATAAGGTTTCTGATTTTATCAACAGAGGAGCGGTCTTCTTCACGGGCCCGGACAAGGACGTCAATCTTACGATCCCTCCAGGAGTACCGGGTGGCAACATCTCCGCGTACTTTACCTACGACAAGGTCAGCAATTTCATAGACCTGTAAACCGAGGGCAGCTGCTTTAGCCCGGTCGAAAAGAATTTGTATTTCCGGGCTGCCTTGTTCCATCGTTGACTTTACGTCAGAGTAACGCCCATTATCGGAAAGTTTTCGGGCCAGAAGGTCACTCACTCTTTTAAGCTTGTCGAGATCGTAACCCGATATTTCAATTTCAACGGGAGTTTTAAAAGTAAACAGGGCAGGGCGTGAGAATTTATACTGAAGGCCGGGTACTGTTTGCAGGTCATCTCTCAGCCGGTCCATAGCGAGTTCCTCTTCCTCTCTTCCGGCACCGGAGGTCAGTACCACATCCAGTTCGCCCCAGTTTTCACCACCCTGGTTGGGATTGGCATCCATCTTATTTCCGGAGCCTGCTACGGCAAAAGAGGAGTTAACCGTGTTGAGGTTCCCGGCGGCTTTCTGTACGGTTCTAAGGGCCTTATCCGTATTTTCAATAGGAGTGCCGGGAGGTAGCTGAAATTCGACTTTGAATTCACCCTGTGAAAGAGAAGGGATAAGTTCCATGCCCAGTTGCGGTACCAGGGTAAGGGATCCCAGCAGGGTTAAAAAGGCAAGGAATACCACTATGAAACGCCGTTCAACCGCCCATTTAAGGACTGCAGGATACCGGTTCTCAATGGCCATATACCCGCTTTCAAACAGGTTCAGCACCGGATTTAATATGAACATCAGCGCCTTGCTCAACCCACGGAATATCATTTTGATGATTTTCGCAACAAATGTAGGAATGCTTACAAATAGGAAGAGCCGGGCAGCACGCATCCAGCGTCCCACTTTAGTTTTAGGCTCACGCAGTTCGGGTTCTTCGATTTCCTTTTTCTCACGTCCCGCAAGCGAAGAGAGCATCGGTATCAGCGTTACGGCGACTACCAGCGAGGCAAGCAGGGAGAATGTTACGGTTAGGGCCTGATCCCGGAAAAGTTGGCCGGCAATTCCCTGAACAAATACCAGGGGAAAGAAAACTGCTATAGTGGTCAGCGTCGAGGCAACAACGGCTGTACCTACTTCTCCGGCCCCGTCCTGCGCAGCTTTCAGCACGCTTTTCCCCATCGCTTTATGCCGGGATATATTTTCCAGGACTACGATTGAATTATCAACTAGTAAGCCTATGCCAAGAGCGATACCGCCCAGCGACATGATATTTAGGGTAATATCATTGCCATACATCAGGTTGAAGGTGGCAATGACGGAAACCGGGATGGATAAAGAGATGATTACGGTAGCCCAGAAATTGCGAAGGAATAGATACAGAATGATGATAGCAAGTATACCTCCAATTAAACCGGCATTTACGACTTCATCTACAGCTGAAGAAATGAATGTCGACTGGTCGTACACTTTTTGGATAGAGGTTCCCTCGGGCAGGTTATTCCGGGAGGTGTTGATATTTTTCTCGACGCCATTGGCGACATTAACGGTATTGGCATCGCCTTCTTTGTAAATTGCTATCTCTACGGCTTCTTGACCGTTTAACCGGGTAATGGCTTCACGCTCTTTGTAACCCTGAGATACATCGGCTATATCCTTCAGGTATACCGGATTACCCTCCTGGATGGTGACCACCACATTCTGAATCTGGTCAACATTCTGGAACTGGTTCAGTGTTCTTACCAGGTATTGTTGAGTTCCTTCTTCCAGCTTTCCCCCCGATAGATTGATGTTTTCGGCACCGAGTATCTGAGTTACCTGGTCCAGGGAGATGCCGAGGTGCGAAAGCCGTTCCTGGTCAATAGCTACCTGGATCTCCTCTTCTAATCCACCGCTTATTTTCACCGATGCCACACCGGTTGAGGACTCAAGTTCTTTTTTGATCTGTTCGTCGGCAAAGCGACGCAGTTTTTTGAGGTTATTTATGTTTGAAGCTGTACTCTGCTCCTCAATAGAAGCAAAGTCGACCTTAGGTTCTTCCTGTTTCTCCTGTTTTTCTATAAAGAAAGCATAGCGCATTATGGGGTCCAGCGTAGGGTCAAATCGCAGGATCACCGGTCGGTCGGCTTCAAGTGGGAGCTGAAGAGCGTCAATCTTTTCGCGAACATCGATACTGGCAAAGTCCATTTCCGTACCCCAGGCAAATTCAAGGGTTACATCAGACTGCCCAGTTCGCGAAATGGATCGAACCTGCTCTACATTTTTAACAACCCCAAGTGCCTCTTCTATAGGCTTGGTGACCAGGTTTTCGATCTCTGCCGGAGCTGCTCCTTCGTACTCGGTTCGGACGGTTAGGGTTGGATAGCTTAGCTCTGGAAGCAGATTTATTTTCAGCCTGCTGAGGGAAACGAATCCAAAAAGGATAATTCCCAGCGTAAACATCGCTATTGTTACTTTACGGCGTATGGAGAAGTCAATGATTTTCATGTTCTTTGGAGTATCAAAATATTATCTGAAAGTGCGGAATAGCTGCAAGTAAGGCCATTTCAAGTTTTTCAAATCCCAAAAGCGAATGTTCGATTCAAGATCAATCATAAAGGATTTATTTAGTAAGAAACTATCTGTACCATGGCGCTGTCTTGTAGGCTGCTTTGTCCGATGGTTACAACTGAGTCTCCATCCTGTAAACCTTGCAGCACTTCAATATTGGCTCCGTTGACATAACCGGTTTCAATGGTTCTGCGGAATACCAGCTTGTCATTCAGCACATATACACTGCTTGCGCCATCCTCATTCATAACTGCTTCTTTGGGAATCATAAGGGCATTTTCACGGGTATCGTAGACAATACGAACCCGGCCGAACATACCGGGCTTCAGTTTGCCGGATTGGTCTTTTATAGCAATGGTAACTTTAAAGGTGCCTGTCTCGGGATTTACGACAGGACTGATTCTGAGTACACTTCCGGTAAAGTTCTCACCCTTGATAGCGTCAACCTGTATTACGGAAGTCTGGCCCTTTCTCAGCTTGTTCATCTCATGTTCGGGAACATGCAGTACCGCAAGGAGAGGGTCAAAGTCAGTAATCTTAAATGCTTCCTGGTCGGTATTAACCATATTCCCAACCTTTATCATGCGCTGCGATACAACACCGCTGATCGGAGCTTTTATTTGAGTATATTCAAGCTTCAGCTTGGCCAATTCGTACTCGGCTTTCTGTGACTCATACTCAAACTTAGAATTTTCATACTTTTCGGCACTGATGAGCTTTCGGTCGAAGAGTTCTTTATTTCTTTGATAGTCATTATAGAGGCGATCCATGGTAGCCTTGGCTCGGGAAGCCTCAATATCCAGCTGCTCATCCTCCACCCGGGCCATAATTTGTCCCTTTTGTATAAAGTCGCCCTCTTCTATGTTCAGCTGCTGCACTACTCCGCGAACTTTAGCGACCACCATAGCTTCCTCTTCAGCTTCCAGGGTTGCGGTAGTAGAGTAATAGGCTGAGATAGCTCCCCGCTGAGCTGAAGCCATTTCAACAGGAATAGCGGCAGTGGAGTCTTTATCCTCCACATCTTTTGATTGGGTTTCAGAGCTGCAAGAATAATTGAGAAAGGCGAGAGCCCCAATAAGACTCATCAGAAAAATATTTTTTATTCGTTTCATAATCCCTAACCGGTTAATTGTATTTTACTCGTGTTTTGGTTAACTGAGTGCCGATACGAGGATTGGTTTAAATATGTTGCATACCAACTCGCCAATAGATGTAATTTGTAGCCGGAAAGGTGTGATTTGATACCCGGATGAACCCTGTTGAAGTCAGGAATGGGAATGGGCTAAAGCCGGTAAAACACGAGAAAAATAGGCAGGGGGAGCCGTCCGGAATAATTATTCAGAAACGGCGGTTACAGATCTGTTTTTATAAATTAAATACCCGGGTGAACTTTTTAGAACACCCGGGCAATATTCAGTTACCGGAAAGCTGCCAAACGTCCACCCTGTTTAATGCAATATATGGTACCAGTACAAGGTTTCTCTTGGTATCAATGCCGATATCGGCGGGCCTGCCGGGTGTTTGTATGAGGATCTGATCCATGCCGTTCCGCAACTCATGGAGGCTGGAGTCCATTTGGCTGGCGGCGATCAAGTTTCCGTTGACAAATTCTATTCCATCAAAATTGCCCCCACTCTGGGCTTCTGCAAATACTTCTGAACCTGAATCTCCCGCTAATAAAGCAGGGAAAACAGTTGCGCCGCCCCATGGAGCAAGCACCAGGTTTCCGGTTTCAGGATCGAGAGTGATGCCGTTAGGCGCCGCATCCAGGGAATCTTTGTATACGGTTGGTGTACCTCCCGCAATTTGATATACCGCAGATTTGCCGGTATCGGTTACATAGAGATTGCCATCGGTGCCTTCCACAATATCATTTAGAAAGCCGGGTTCAAAAGAGGTGAAATCAATAAAAGCAACCTGTTCGGAGGTATTTTTATTGAAACCATGTATCCCGTCAACATCAGCGGCCCAGAGAGTGTCTCCGGTAATATACATTCCGCGGGGAGCATGTAGCGGGTATTCGTCCGTACCTACCATAAATCGCAGTGAATCGATGGATCCGTCGGGAAGTGCCTTCGTAATAAATCCGTTCCTATCACGGTCTGTACCGCCCCCGGTAAAATTCGAGATGAAATAAACATCCTGGCCCGGATCGTAACGAACTGCCTCCGGTCCGTCCAGGCCATCAATAGCCATGGTAATGTCAGTGGAATCCTGAACATTTTCTGCAAGAGCCGCACCTTCTTTTTGTGAGGAATTGTCAGCGGAACAGGAAATGAGTAAAATGGAAACAATAAAAAATAACAGGTTGGCCGATAAGCGAGTCATAAGTATCCCTACGTTTTAATTAATCCTTAAATAACAAGTGGCTGTCAATAAATGATAATAACATGACACCTGTTAAAATAAAAATATTACATTTCCAATCATGCCCATATCATGGTAAAAGTCTTGTTATATTGCCGAGCTCTGAAAACCGGTCGCCCCGTTATTAAAAATGTGTAAGAAGGGCGGATCAATTAATCCAAAAATTTTTACCCGTATGCTCATAAAAGCGAAAACGCAACCCGGACAAGCTTTTTCAACCGTTATTAACGAGTTGAAAAAAGGCTCCAGTGACAGCAGACACCCCTACCGGTATGTTTCTCTTGCGAGTTTTGACCCTGTGAAGGAAGAATCAAATATCAGGATGCTGATCAACCGGGAGACAAAGAAAGACGGTACCCTTACCCTCTATACCGATTCACGCACAGCTAAGGTTAAGGAACTGAAGGCTCTAAACAAATCTGCCCTTTTATTCTGGCATGA
>DATFJD010000064.1:0-2081 GCA_035269475.1 Halalkalibaculum sp. | reverse complement strand
CTTAGTGTATCCATAACGTATCCTGTGTTGAAACAATACCGAGCAGGTTAACCACATGGGGCGTTATGAGGGCACAAAGTTCGCCAGGTTGGCTTATAAATGAACTAACCTCAACAAGTTACTCTCGCAAATTAAACTCATCAATCACCTGTCCATTCCGGATTCTGATTCCTACTCCAAGCTAACCCTTGCGTCCCTAGCGCGCCCACTGCGTACCTTGCGGTAAAAAGGAGCCGAGCAGGTTAACCGCAATGGGCGTTAGGGTTGCGCAAAGTTCGCCAGGTTATCCCTCGCATAATTCGCCTTAGCTTTTTTTATCTAATCATTATATTGTAGCTTCTGAGGTTATTTCATTGTGGCTGTTACAGCCTGTGATACATGCTGCTGAGTCAACTTAATCGGAATACTTTGAACTTACTTTTTCAATGAATCTTAGTGATAGAAGAACCAAAATTGTTTGTACCCTGGGCCCGAGCAGCAATACGGAGGAGATGATCGACCAGCTTGTTCGCAATGGGATGGATGTGGCAAGAATCAATTTTTCTCACGGTACGCATGAAGACCATTCTAAAATTATTAGCATCATCAGAAAAGTGGCAGACCGCTACAATTTAAGCCTGCCCATATTAGCTGACTTGCAGGGCCCTAAAATACGGGTAGGCAAGATGAAGGGAGGGAGCCAGGAGCTGCATGCCGGTGATTATGTTACCCTGACCTCTGAGGAGATTGAAGGCACCTCCGAAATGGTTCCAATAGATTACAAGGATCTGGCAAAGGATGCTGCCGAAGGCAACAAAATCTTGATGGATGACGGACTTCTGGAGCTTAAGATTGTCAAGAAAAATGAAGATTCGGTGGTTGCCAAAGTGGAAGTGGGAGGGGAGCTGAAATCCAGAAAGGGAGTGAACCTGCCGGACGTGAAAATAAGCATGCCTTCGCTTACAGAGAAAGACATCAAAGATCTGGAACATGCCATAAAGGAAGATGTGGATTACCTGGCCATGTCGTTTGTACGTTCTGCAAACGATATTCAGGAAGTGATTTCCCGGGTAAGGGCAGCGGGGAGCCAGGCCGCTATTATTGCCAAGATAGAGAAGCCCGAGGCGGTAAATGTGATTGATGAGATCATCGAGGAGGCAAACGGAATTATGGTAGCAAGAGGAGACCTGGGTATTGAAATTGCCAGTGAACGGGTACCGATGGTGCAGAAAAGTATTATTGAACGATGCCGGAAAGCGGGAAAGCCGGTCATTACGGCGACCCAAATGCTTGATTCAATGATAAACAATCCGCGTGCTACCCGGGCAGAAAGTTCGGATGTTGCCAATGCGGTACTCGACGGTACCGATGCCGTGATGCTCAGCGGCGAAACCGCGGCGGGCGAGTACCCGGTAGAAGCTATACGGGCAATGGACAAGATATGCCGCTCGGTAGAACAGAATGCCTCTCACATCTATAACAGCCTGGGATATCGCAAGCCGGAGTGGAAAGAGAAGCAGGTGATAGAATCCCTGGCCTATTCATGCGTTATGCTGGGTGAGAATGTAGAGGCCAAAGTTATCAGCACCATCACCCATTCGGGAAGTACGGCGCGACGCATTGCCAAGTTCAGGCCGCGGGTGCCCATTGTTGCCTTCACAGAAAGCGATAAAGTACGAAGGCAGCTGGGCCTGGTTTGGGGCGTGCGCCCGGTAAAGATTGATGAGATCTTCGATACCGACAAGAGCGTGAAACTGATGGAGCAATACCTGAAACGTCACGGTATGGTGGATAAAGAAGATAGGGTCATTATCGCCACCGGCATGCCGATCGCCAAGCGGGGCCGGACGAATATGATCAAGGTTAGCACTATAGAGTAAAAGGCAATTAACAAGCAACAAATGACGAACAAATTAGAAATTCGAATGACCGAAATTCGAAACGGCTGCTGTTTCGAACATTCGGATATTGATATTTGTGTTTTGTTTGAATTTTGAGATTTGCAATTTGAAAATTACAAAGTACATATCGGTTTTTCTTCTGCCTCTCATTCTGCTGAGTTGCTCGGGTATTAAAAGTTCCTGGAAGAATTTCAGGGCTCA
>DATFJD010000063.1:0-8171 GCA_035269475.1 Halalkalibaculum sp. | reverse complement strand
AGCTGCGGTTCACGCATGAACCGGCAGCCTCGCTTTTATCACTCCGGAGAAACAAAAGATTACGCTACACTCTTTAGTTGGATAGAACAGCAATTCCCCAATAAAAAAATAGGGGCGGTCGGATTTTCGCTGGGCGCCAATGCCCTGCTGAAGTCGCTTGGGGAGGAGATGAAAAGCCATCCGGCAGATGCTGCGGTCGCCGTCTCTGTGCCCTATGACCTTCGTCTGGGCTCCATCAATATTTCACAGGGATTCAACCGCGTTTATGATTACCGGTTTTTACGCACCCTGCGCAGAAAACTCGACGAAAAGCGCCGGGAATATCCCGAATTGCCCAGGTTCGACGGATCTACGCTCTATGAATTCGATGACCAGGTCACCTCCATCATACATGGCTTTGAGGGAGCAGAAGATTACTATGCCCGCTGTTCCTCACGCAAGTTCATAACCGACATCAGGAAACCGACCCTGATGATTCACAGTGACGAAGATCCCCTTTGTCCCATAAGTGGTATGCCTGTTGATAAAATCAGGGACAACCCGGTACTTGATTACGTCATAACGGATGAGGGCGGCCATGTCGGTTTCCGCAGCGAGCCACGAGGCTGGCTTAACTATGTTATTTTTGAATATATGCAGAAAATACTTGAGCCTGATCGAATTTAACATGAATATGTGATAGAAGCTTATGCAATAAATTTTATAATTAAGCATATTAAGATCGAGTTTTTCAGGTAATAATAGTTTTATTTTCATCATAGAGTGCTGTTAAATTTTTAAAGTTTTTGCCCGGCATTACTTAAGACTTAGATATGAATCACAACATACTTTCATCAATCCTAAGAGCTGCTGTCGTACTTTTATTGATCTCTTTCACGGCCGTTATACCACCTCCCGGGACAGCTAATGCCCAGCAAAACTCTTCTGTTGATTCACTGGGCTTCTACATCAATCAGGCTAATATCAAATGGGGCGGCGGGAAAAGTGATCTTCAACTTTCGATAAATTTGCTTTCTGAAGTCAGCCGAAGAGAAGTACAAAGGTTTTATGGTTTAGCCACTGACTTTTATTACTGGAGCCTGAGAAATGCTGATTTTGCTAATGAAAAAAGCACAATTTCTCAAGAGCTCTCGCGCATAAAGCCTCTTCTGGCCGACTCTTTAAAAAGTAAATGGCAAAATCGCTTTGAAAATAATGACCGCCAGGTTCTGAATGATATGGCCGGCTTTTGGGAAGTCAATGATCCCTACGCATCAACAAAAGAAAATGAGCGGTTGATAGAACACTGGCAGCGTATCCATTACGCAAGGGAAAATTTCACCATTGCCAAACAACCGCCCTACGGTACAGACGAACGAGGCATTTTCTATGTACGCTTGGGAATGCCCGATAGAAGAATCCAGAAAACACTGCGTTTGGATTATGTAATAGGGCCTGAAGGTGAAACTTTTGACTTTGAACTGGGCAATGTCATACAGTCTGATATTGAATTATGGAAATATCCGGATCTTGGCGATGATTTTTTTCTCCTGTTTGGAGAAAAAAATAGCTGGGGAGAGTACGGCCTACGCAAAAGCCCTATGGAACTTATTCCGGATAATATCCGGGTACAGCTGGGAGGCTCTGGATTTCGAAACCAGAGTACAATGAGAAAACTTTCAGAGAACGTCGCTCAATATGGAATTTACCAGCAGCTGGCACCTCTTCATCAGCATTTCCGCAATATGTTTTCTAACATGCAAACCAATTTAAGCGCTTACAATATCGGCTATTCCTCTACCAATAAATTTATTCAGGCTCCATTCAATTCAGAAGCAATTTCCAGTATTAAAACGACGAACAACCTCACGGCGGCACCGGGCAGTAAAACTACAGCTGTGCTTGAAAATGGAGCTTTGGATATCCGGGAAGAAATATACCGATTCCTTTCGCCGGAAGGTGAAAGCCAGTTTCTTTTTGCAATGCAACCAAATCCGAATCCTGAGCATCTAAATAAGCAGGAGTCACTATTTCTCAGCAATCAGATTTCTATTTATGATGAAAACTGGAACCGGGTAGCAAATGTTGAAGAGCCAAAAAAAGTAGATGAAGCATTACTTTCTACCCCTTCCCTTTACCTGCTTGATGAGCCGCTAAATAACTTTAATGCTTATTACTCATCAGAACTGATTGACACTACCTATGGCGGAATAACGATACCCGGAAAGATTACCCAGAAAGCTTCTGCCATAGTTTCTACAACCGGAAGGCAAAAACTCAATTGGCCCGAACCCCTCGACAAACAGGAGGCACTGCTAATTAGTGACATCATCCTGGGACCTGACCAAGAGATTGATGATTCCAGGGTACCTATTAAACCTTCAATGGAACGAATCTTTGAGCCTGATACTGAACTAATGGTCTATTTTGAAGCCTATAACATTCCGGAAGAAGGATACCTCTTTACCTACTATTTCGAGAAGCATCGCTGGCTGTTTAAAGACAAACGGCCTGCCGATAAGCCAAGCGTTACAATTGTTAATGACGAGCTCAACAGTGACAGAAATAAACAGCTTTTTTTCATTTCCTTATCGGAACTTGGAGAAGGGACCTATGACCTTATTTTTGAATTTCGGCCTGTAGGCTCAACAGGAGAAAATACCTTGCTCCGTACCCGTAAAATAGAGTTGCAGATCGAAGATTAGTCGATCGAATATTAAACAGATATCAGTCAATAAACTAATTTACCAATCCCAACTCATCAACTCACCAATTCACCAATTCACTATTGAAACTGTTCGAGAGTTTGCCTTGTTTTGTTAATTTATCAAAATAAGTTTCGAACCGCCAAATTCAGCATAGCTACATGGTCATTATCATCGGCGCCGGCCCGATCGGGCTTGCCACTGCAATAGCTCTCAAAGAGAAAGGAATTTCAACCAAAATCATCGAACGGGGGTGCGTGGTCAACAGCATCTTCAATTATCCCAAAGACATGACCTTCTTCTCCACCTCCGAACGGCTGGAAATAGGAGGCGTGCCGTTCATATCACACGGGCCCAAGCCTACCCGACGCGAGGCCCTGGAGTATTATCGCCGCACCGCGGAGAGTCATGAGCTGGATATTCATGTTTATGAAGAAGTTCAGAGCGTGGAAGGCAGTGAAGGCAGCTTTACCGTAATAACGGATAAGGATCGATACGATGCGGAGAAAGTCGTTGTCGCCACCGGCTTTTATGATATCGCCAAAAAGATGAACATACCCGGTGAGGAACTGGATAAAGTAACCCACTACTATGACGAGGCCCACCCCTATGCCTGGCAGGATGTGCTGGTTATCGGAGGGGGGAACTCTGCCGTTGATGCCGCCCTGGAAACCTACCGCACCAATGCCAATGTGACCCTCGCGGTTCGCAATCCCCATATCAAGGAATCGGTTAAATATTGGGTAAAGCCCGATATTGAGAACAGGATCAAGAATAACGAGATCACAGCTTACTTCAATACCGAGGTAAAGGAAATCAAACCCAAAGAAGTTGTGCTGGATACTCCCGACGGCGAAGTGACCATTGCCAACGATTTTGTGCTGGCTATGACCGGCTACAAGCCCAATTTCAGCCTGATGAAAAAATTCGGCATTGATCTTACCGATGATGAGAAGAAAATGCCTGTCTTTGATGATGAGACTTTGGAGACCAACAGAAAGGGCATGTATGTTGCGGGCGTCGTGTGCGGAGGAATGGATACCAGCAGCCTGTTTATAGAAAACACCCGTGTGCACGCCAATCACATAGCAGAGGATATAGAAGAAAAGCTTGGGAATATCGAACAGATGAACAAGGAATAACGAATATTGAAGGGATCCTTCCTACTTCTGAAATCCTTGTTCGATATTCATTATTCTAAAATATAAAGAGAGGGTAAGCAACCCACATCACGCCGCTACGACCTCCTACCGCTGCTACCTTCCGGTCCTGACGGAGTTCAGAGGGAGCTGGCTGCGTGGGGCCTACCCTCGAAAATCAAATATTCAATACTTCACTTCAGGCAACTCACTGCCCTTCGTAGGTTAATAACAAAATTAATCTCCTGACTGTTCGCGAAGGTACCTAACCGAAAAGTGATTATGCTGCAAAGAGTTCTTGGAAATTATTCGGAACTTTTGAACCTTAAAAAAGTTTCAATCAACAAATCCGTTGTGTTAGGTACGAAATAACTTTATTATTGCCAATACATTATGGAGTCGCCGAGGAACTTTCGAAGAATCATCTTCTTTGAAAACCAAAGCACTTGTGGTGCTATGAGGGTTCTTCTGAAGGAACGGCTTCGGCGGAACCCGGGACAACTTGTGGAGCTACGGGGATTCTCCCAAAGGGATGCCTTCGGCAGAACCCAAGTTTAGCTGTGGAGCTAGTCGGATTCGAACCGACGACCTTCGCGCTGCCAGCGCGACGCTCTAGCCAGCTGAGCTATAGCCCCATTTGAGGCACCAAATATATAGGGATTTTGAAAGTAATGCTAACGAAATACCATTTTTTGTTAGAATTAAAGACTATCGTTATTTTAACGAAATCTTAGAACGTAATAACAGGGTGTTTACGACTTTTACTATAAATCATTACATCAAATAAAAACAAACTCAGAGGAGTAATATTACAATGAAAAGAGCTCTTAATTTATTACTGGTAACCTTCTTGCTCGTCGGTGGTGCTGCCATTCAGTATGGTTGCGGTACCAGCGAACCTGTTCAAACTGAAGCAGTTGACACTGACGGCGACGGCCTGACAGACGCGCAGGAAGCCGATCTTGGAACTGATCCGAATAATGCCGACACAGATGGCGATGGCCTGACTGATGGCGAAGAAGTTAACAACTACGGAACCGATCCGCTTAAAGCCGACACCGATGGTGATGGGCTTAATGACGGTGCAGAAGTCAACTCTCATAATACCGATCCATTGAATTCCGATACCGACGGTGACGGACTCAGTGACGGCGCGGAAGTTAACCAGCACCGAACCGATCCGAATAATGCTGACTCTGACGGAGACGGGCTCAATGATTACGAAGAGATCAACGAGTACAACACCGATCCTAACAACTCAGATTCTGACGGAGACGGCATTTCTGACGGACAAGAGATTCAGGACGGAACCGATCCTAACGATCCTAACGATCCTCCACAACTGAAAGAAGGAGATCTTGGAACTATTAACTTCGCTTTTGACAAGTCTAATATCCGTGACGAAGCGGCTCGTATTCTTACTGAAAACGTTCGCAAGCTGACCAATGCACCTAGCTTCAATGTTCGCATTGATGCTTATACTGACCACGTCGGTGGAGATCAGTATAACCTGCGACTCAGCCAGCGTCGTGCTGCCTCTGTTGTAGACTTCTACACCAACAATGGCATTTCAAGTGACCGCATTGAATCACGCGGATTGGGTAAAGCTCCCGTTCCCTGCATGGATCAAACACCTGAAAAAGGTTGCGAGAAGAACCGTAGAGCAGAATCACATCCTGTACAGGGCGGTATGTAATTCTAAGAAGTAGTTTACTCTTTAAGGCGAATCCCGATTTTCGGGGTTCGCCTTTTTTTATGGAACACAGATTATGCGGATCGAAAAATACTGATCGGCCTTATCCGCGTATTCCATTCCGTGTTCTATTCATTAGAACAATCTGGCTACACCAATGTTAACCAGAAATGCCGGCTCATCCAGACGCTGCGCAAAGTCTACCCGGAACAGCCCGAAAACCTTGTTCAGCGATATCCCGGCCTCCAGATGGGCGCCGTCGGTTGTATTTGGCCGGAAGCCCAAATCAGACTGCAGTGCCTGCTTCCTGCTTTCACTGACCCAGGTTTTACCCACTCCTCCAAAAACGATAATGCCTACTTCTCTTTCTACAAGGGGACGAATGCCCAGGAACTCAAAGGGCACGGTTCTGAAGTTATACTCGGCGGCGAGGCTTAGAAATTGCTCTCCTTCATAAGGCCGGAAACGCTGCGTCTTCAGGCTGCCGAAAAAGCTGATGATACCCGGCGCCACATCCGTGATGCCGTAGCGCTGCGGCGGCAGCGTACCGCTGAAGGTCCCCGCCGAAAGTTTTAGGTCCAAGGTATTGGGAAGCAGCCTGCGCTTATAAAAGGTATTGAACGTCCAGTCGATGCCTGCGCTGTACCGGGTGAAATCGAAGTCGCTTCCAAGCCGGCTGTTCGAATGCTCAATATAAACACCCGCACGCTTCAGTCCCGTCACCCCCAGGGAGTAGTTCTCATCGAGATTGTAGCCTGCCCTGATATCCAGCGAGTGCAGGCGCCCTTCCGGTATCGCCGGGTTGACCCGTGGCACATTGTCTCTCCCAAGAATATCATAGGCGGTAGTCGTACTCAGTGATCGATGTTCTTCGCTGTTGTATCCAATATTGGCGGACAGCTCCGCTCCTGAAAACTCCAGTTCCGTAAAGACCCGGTACCCTTCATTGCGGTAGTAGTCAAAATAATTTTCATAACCCAGCAGGTTGCCGACCATAATCATTACCGGGGAGTAGACCTGCGAATCATATCGCTGCTGGGTACGGGCCTTGTAATCAAAGCCTATTTCCTGGCTAAACCGGCCTTTCCTGTATAAATCGTAGGTAAAACCGGCCCCATATCTCCACTCTTCGTAACCGGTGCTGTAGCCCCAGCTGAATCGCAGCTCCAGCTTATCCGTGGGATCCACACTATAACCCAGACCGGCATGCAGTTCATCAACACGGTTATAGCGAATTATCGGGCTAAAACTGCCGGGAATACCACTCAGAAAACCCGGACCTGAGCCACCGTTGCCCTCATCCTCATCATCCACAAAACGAGCGAGAAATCCCGATGGCTTGAATGCCTTTTCCAGGGTTGCAGTGCTGTCGAGCGTGGCGTAGGCCTCCTGCTCGTCATCCGACAGAGGTACCGTATCGATATTCCTGTTAAAAAGGGAGTCACTGTCAATGGTCGTAGAGTCCACGGCAAACATATCATCGCCGGCATACAGGGAATCAGGAAGCGGGACGTTCACCTCATAGTCGGTGATACGCGAGAGCTGCCTGAATTGAATCAGTGGAAACTCAAGCCCCACCATCTTGATCTTAATCTCACCGTTGATGCGCATATCCACCGGCAGCCAGAAGTCCTGCCCGTAATTATTAAACTGCTGCTCATAATAAGAGTTAAAATCCTTGATGGGCTGGGGGAAATCCACTACATCATTCGGTTTCAGGCTCACTTCCAGCAGTGCATAGGCACCATCCAGCACATAGATAGTTCCCCTAAACAAAGGCTGCAGCTTGCGCCCGGGAGTCACCTGTATTTTATAAACCGTCTGCTCGTCAAGCGTAGTCCGCTCCAGCAGCTTGAAATCATAAAATTTCAATGCTTCCGGATGGGTGACACCTACCACGTCGAAGCCGGCAATTTCCACATTGTCATCATAAAAATTCGGCAGATAGCTCACCCCCGCAAAATTATCCGCCGCCTCCATATTGGCGGTCTGCTTCCGTGATTTCAGCACCTCCCGGTGGCCTTCTTCCTTATCCCAAAAAGCCGTTGATACCGATTCGGTGATCATAACGATAGATGTGTCGTTCGACAGTGTCTGCCGGGTATAGGCTTCTGCTTTATAGGTCTCCAGTTTCTTGCGCCACTGCTGTTTGCGTTCAATCACCTCGCGCATGATACGTATGGCGGGATCTTCATCGGTGACGGTAATGGCTTCCATCTCGGTGACCGATGGCTGAAGCCTGAAATCCTGGCGGTTGCTGCTCGAAGCATCAATCACCCTTTGTTCCGATTCAAAGCCTATGTAGCGTACCGTTACGGTGGCAGGCAACAGCGAGTCGGGGATGCTCAGCGTATAAGCCCCACTGCGGTTGCTGATGGTGCCCCGGTAAGTGCCTTCAACAGAGATATTCGCCGATGGGAGCGTCTCACCGTTCTCCGCATCGTAAACCGTGCCGCTGATGGTTTTTTGAGCCTGCCCGGGAGTGGCCGTTGCAAAAATAAATACAGAAAGTACCGCCAGAATTCGAATCATAGACAAAAAGGTGATGAAATGTGAATACCAAACGAAAGGCAGGTTGTACTATTATTCAATTGGAAGGTTACAGTAAAAAACGACAGGATTCAGGATTCAGGATTCAGGATTCAGGATTCAGGA